>NZ_BAAHXB010000011.1:0-84640 GCF_054657215.1 Endothiovibrio diazotrophicus | reverse complement strand
GTTGCGGCGCTTGCCAAGGGATCACCATTGGCTGCGCACCGCGCCTTGTCCTGGCACTTCCGGGGGGCGCTGATGGCCGATTTGTGGGTAAAGGGCAGATCTAGATTTCAGAGTAGCCGCTCGGCGCATCGACCGAACGGAACGGGCAGAAGAGACGCGCACCGCGAACTTCACCGATGAATGCGGATTCGAAAGGGTGGATGGAGCGGGGCGAAGAACTGCAACAGGAACCTGGCAAATTCACGCGGAGAGGCCGTTTCCGGCCCCAAAAAGACGAACGTGATAGGATTTGTTGCCAATTCTCACAACGGTCACATTCGCCAGGCCCCACCCCGTCGACGGACCCGCCCGCACCGGTGATCCCATGAAATCCCGCACCTACGAACTACCCGACACCCTCGACCTGGAGACGCTGATCGAGCGACTCCAGCTGACCGCCGAGCCGCTGGAGCCCTTCGACCGCCTCTACCTCGACAGCTTCGACTGGCGGGCATTGAATGGCCGCGGGGTGGTGGAACTGGATCGCCGGGAGCGGCGGATCGGCTGGCGGGACCTCAAGGGCGCCGAGCGGTGGCGGGAGATCGCCCCGGCGAAAGGGATCCCCCGCTTCCCGCAGGAGCTGCCGGAAGGCGCGGCGCTGCGCAACCGCTTGGAAAAGCTCCTGGAGATGCGCGCCCTGCTCCCCCAGGCGCGCTGGCGCGGCCGCCGCCATCCGCTGCGGCTGGAGGACGACAACGGCAAGATGCGGGTGCGCCTGACCCTCGAAGAGGGGCGCTTCACCGATTCGCAGGGAGGCAGCGGGAAGAGCTTCCGTCCGGCGCCGCGGCTCACCGTCACCCCGCTACGCGGCTACGACAAGGAGGCGGAGCGGCTGTTCAAGGAGCTGGCGCGGCTGAAGCTCCCGGAGGCCCCCCGCCTCTACCCGGAGGCGCTGGAACGCTTCGGCCGCCAGCCGGGCCGCTTCGTCACCAAGCCGAAGCTCCCCCACCCGCCGGAGACCCGCTCGGACGTGGCGGTGAAGTGGCTGCTGCACGAACTCCTCGAGGTGATGATGGAGCACGAGGCGGGGACGCTCGCCGACCTCGACTCCGAATTCCTCCACGAGTATCGGGTGGCGATCCGCCGCTCGCGCTCCGCCCTGGCGCAGATGAAGGGGGTCTTCCCCGCCCGCGACACCGAACGCTTCAAACGCGGACTGGCGTGGCTCGGCGAGATCACCAGCCCGCTGCGCGACCTCGACGTGCAGTTGCTCAAGCTGCCCGACTACCGCGCGGCGCTGCCCGCCGAACTCCACGACGCCCTCGATCCCCTGGAGGCGCTGCTCGACCGTCGCCGCGTCGAGGAGCGCGGGAGGATGGAGCAGGCGATGAGGAGCGCCCGCTACCGCCAGCTGATCGAGCGCTGGCGCGCCTTCCTGGAGGCGGAGGTGCCGCCCCACAGCCGCCTGCCGTGGGCCACCCGGCCGATCGCCGAGAGCGCCGCCGCGCGCGTCCGCAAGATGCACCGCCGGGCCATGGAGGAGGGGTGCGCGATCGGCCCGGAGACCCCGGACGAGGCGTACCACGAGCTGCGCAAGACCTGCAAGAAGCTGCGCTACCTGATGGAGTTCTTCCTGCCGCTGTTCCCCGCCGACCAGGTGGCGCCGCTGATCGCCGCCACCAAGGCGCTGCACGCCAACCTGGGCGAGTTCCAGGACGTCCACGTGCAGTTGGAAGAGTTCGCCAGCTACCGCGCGGAGCTGGCCGCCCGCGACGAACTGCCCGCGGAGACCGGCCGCGCCCTCGACGCCCTCGCCGAGCAGCTGCGCGCCCAGCGGCTGGAGGAGATGGCCGCCTTCACCGGCAACTTCGCCGCCTTCGTCGCCCACAAGGGGGCGTTCAAGCGGGTCTGCCCGAAACCGCGGAAGCCGTGAATGGAAAGCCGAACCGCCTACCTCGTAGGATGGGCAAAGCGGGGCGTGCCCATCGGAGCGAAACCGCCACGATGAAGCGTGCCGCCTTTGCTTGATGGGCACGCTTCGCTTTGCCCATCCTACGAATACCCACCCGACACCTGCCGAACGAATCGACCGAATCCATGTCCATCCTCGCCAGCTACAACATCAAGGGCGGTGTCGGCAAGACCGCCACCGCCGTCAACCTCGCCTACCTCTGCGCCCGCGAGGGCGCCCGCACCCTGCTCTGGGACCTCGACCCCCAGGGGGCGGCCAGCTTCTACTTCCGGGTGGAGGCCGAGGTGAAGGGCGGGGTGAAGATCATCGAGAAGGCGGGGCGCGCCGCCAAGCGGATCAAGGCCACCGACTTCGAGGGGCTGGACCTGATCCCGGCGGACTTCTCCTACCGCATGATGGACATCGTGCTGGACAACGCCAAGCGCTCGCGGGAGCGGCTGGAAGGGGTGATGAAGGGGCTGGCCAAGGAGTACGACGTGGTGTTCCTCGACTGCCCGCCGGGGATCACCCTGCTCTCGGAGAACATCTTCCACGCCAGTGACGCGCTGATCGTCCCCACCATCCCCACCACCCTGTCGCTACGCACGCTGAACCAGCTGTTCGAGTTCCAGCGGGAGAACGGGCCGCAGGGGTTGGAGATCCTCCCCTTCTACTCCATGGTCGACCGCCGCAAGCACCTCCACCGGCTGATCCTGGAGACCCCCACCAAGGCGCTGCCGGGCATCCTCGGCACCCACATCCCCTACGCCGCCGACGTGGAGAAGATGGGCGTGCGCCGCCAACCGCTGCCGGTCTACGCCGCCGCCTCCACGCCGGGACGGGCCTACGATGCGCTGTGGCGGGAGATCAAGGAACGGTTGGGGTTGGGGTGAGCGGATTCAGAGCAGCTCCAGCACCCGCTCCGGCGGACGGCCGAGCGCGGCCTTGCCGTCCTTGACCACGATCGGCCGCTCGATCACCCGCGGGTGGGCGACCAACGCGGCGATCAGGGCGTCGTCGTCGAGGGCCGGATCGACCCCCTCCTCCTTCGCCTCCTTCTTGCGCAGCAACTCGGCCGGGCGGATGCCGAGCTGGGCGATGATCTCCCTCAGCTCCGCCACCGAAGGCGGGGTATTCAGGTACTCCACCACCTCCGGCGCGATGCCCTGTTCTTCGAGCAGTTTCAGGGTGGTGCGCGACTTGGAGCAGCGCGGGTTGTGATAGATACGGGTGGTCATCGCGATCCCCTCAGTCGAGCACGTGGGAGACCAGCCCGTCGGCCAGCTTGGGCTCGAACCAGGTGGACTTGGGCGGCATCACCTCGTTGGCGTCGGCCACCGCCATCAGGTCCTCCATGCGCGTCGGGAAGCAGGCGAAGGCCACCTCCATGTCGCCGCTCTCCACCCGGATCTCCAGCTCGCGCAGGCCGCGGATGCCGCCGATAAAGTCGATCCGGTTGTCCTGGCGCGGGTCCTCGATGCCGAGCAGCGGGGCCAGCAGGTTGTCCTGCAACAGGCTGACGTCGAGCCGCGCCACCGGGTCGTCGGCCGGGATCAGCTCCGGCTTGATGGTGAGCAGGTACCAACGGCCACCGGGCAGGTACATGCCAAATTCGCCGGGCTGGCTCGGCTTGGCCTGGCGGGTGCGCGCCTCCACCGTGAAGGCCTCCTCGATGCGCACCAGGAACTCCTCCTCCTCCATGCCGTTGAAGCTGTTGACCGCCCGGTTGTAGTCGAGGATGCGCATCTGGTCGTGGGGGAACATCACCACCAGGAAGTAGTTGTAGGCCTCCTCGCCGCTGTGGTCGCGGTTGGCCGCCTTGCGCCGGGCACAGACCCGCGAGGCGGCGGCCGAACGGTGGTGGCCATCGGCGATGTACAACGCATCGAACGCATCGAAGATCCCGGTGATGCGGGCGTTGACCGCCCCGTCGCGAATCACCCACACGGTATGGCGCACCCCGTCCTCGGCGGTGACGTCGGAGTCGGGCTCGCCGGCGGAGGCCTCGGCGAGGATCCTCGCCACCTCGTCATGGGCACGGTAGGTGAGCAACACCGGCCCGGTCTGGGCATCGAGGGCATCCACCTGGGAGACCCGGTCGCTCTCCTTGGCCGGACGGGTGAACTCGTGCTTACGGATGCGGTTGGTGTCGTAGTCGGCCACCGAGGCGGCGGCCACCAGGCCGGTCTGCTCGTGGTCGCCCATGATCAGGCGGTAGACGTAGTAGTAGGGCTGTTCGTCCCGCACCAGCACCCCCTCGCGGACCATCCGGTCGTAGTTCTCGCGGGACTTGGCGTAGACCTGGGGCTCGTAGGGGTTGGTCCCCTCGGGGAGGTCGATCTCGGCACGGGAGACGTGCAGGAAGCTGTTGGGGCGCCCCTCGGCCTTGGCCACCGCCTCGCGGAAGTTGATCACGTCGTAGGGGGGAGCGGCCACCTCGGCGGCCCGCCCGGGCGCCGGCCGCAGCCCGGCGAAGGGTCGGATCAGGGTCATCGGATTGGTCCTTGAGAGTCGGAATTCGGGAAAGGCGACGATGATACCGGATCGGTTGGGGGAGTAGAAACGCTCTGGGAGAAAACGCGGAGGACGCAGAGACGCAGAGAACGCGGAGAAGAAGAGATTGAATGTGGAGGCGGCCCTCGGATCACGATATTTCCGTTCCCAACATGTGAACCGACACATCGCGGCCGAGCGCCGCCCCAACGCTTTCATACTCTTCTCCGCGTTCTCTGCGTCTCTGCGTCCTCCGCGTTATCGCTACCCAAGCCCGAAAAGGACTACCGCCGGGCCTGCAGGGCGGCGATGCGCTCCTCCAGCGGGGGGTGGCTCATGAAGAGCCGCGCGACGCCGCCGCCGCTGATGCCGAAGGCGGCCATCTCGCTGGGCAGCTGCGAGGGCATGTGGGCCTGCTGCAGGCGCTGCAGGGCGGCGACCATCTTGTGGCTGCCGGCCAGGCGCGCCCCGCCCTCGTCGGCGCGGAATTCGCGCTGGCGGGAGAACCAGGCGACGATGACCGAGGCGAGCACGCCGAGCACCACCTCGGCGATCATCGACACCACGAAATAGCCGATACCGGGACCGCTGGACTCGTTGTCGCGGCGCAGGAAACTGTCCACCGCATAGCCGATGACCCGGGCGAGGAAGATGACGAAGGTGTTGACCACCCCCTGGATCAGGGTGAGGGTGACCATGTCCCCGTTGGCCACGTGGGTCACCTCGTGGGCCAGCACCGCCTCCACCTCCGCCTCGTTCATGTTGTGCAGCAGCCCCGTGCTCACCGCCACCAGCGCCTCGTTGCGGCTCATGCCGGTGGCGAAGGCGTTCATGTCGGGGGCGTCGTAGATCGCCACCTCCGGCATGCCGATACCGGCCGCCTGCGCCTGCCGCGCGACGGTGTCGACCAGCCAGCGCTCGGTGGCGTTACGCGGCTGCTCGATGACCCGCGCGCCGGTGGACATCTTGGCCATCCACTTCGACATCGCCAGCGAGATGAAGGAGCCGCCGAAGCCGATCACCGCGGCGAAGCCGAGGAGCATCGGCAGGTTGAGGCCGTTGGCGGTGAGGAAACGGTCCACCCCCAGGATGCGGGCGGTGATGCTGAGGACGAACAGGATGGCCAGGTTGGTGGCCAGAAACAGAACGATCCGTTTCATCGAAAACCTCGAAGGTTGTGGATTACGGAAATTTTAGATGGGGATTGGAGGGGGAAGTTCAAGATCCCCTCCGAAACCACCCCCTCAATACTCAACTGCCCGTGTCCCCTTCAAGGAGTACCTCCCCACCACGCTCGGCAAGGAGTGGGAGATCGTCTGGGAGGATGGTCTGCAGCAGCTGCGTGAGGTCGGCGACGCGCCGCGGCCCGAGCAGGTGGTCATCAAGAACCGCTCCAACCGCATCGCCAACCCCGGCATCGGCATGGCGGGGGCCGCCTCGGTATACAAGCGCAACACCCTGGCGGGCTCCGCCGCCCAGTTCGAGGTGCATCCCACCTACTACTTCGGGCTGTTCAACAACCTGGTGCGCGGCGAGGTGATCGACAGCAACGTGATCGTCGGTCCGCTGACCCTCGCCTACCCCTCCGGCTTCAATGGCGTCGCCGATCAACAGCAGCGGAATGCGGCTGCTCGCGGAGAGTTCGCGTGCCACATCGAAACTGTATTCGTTGGGCAGGTCGATCGCCATCAGGATGACATCCGGCGTTCGCTCCCGCATCCTCCGCCGCATCTCCCGGCAATCGACGACTCCGGCAACATCGAACAGGCGCATGGACCGTTCGATCAACTCCTCGGTGGCGGGATCGAAACCCACCGATAGCAGGTACTACACCGCTATCTCCTCTTGCGTCGTGAACAAGGGCGATAAGCGGGACAGACACCACCACTCTCAAATCCACAGCCGCCTCAAGTTGGAACTGCGGGAAATCCCGGATGGTCCAAACGGACCGATAGCATCGGCGTTGCCTCGACAAGGCACGATCTCGTAAAACAGACAAGGGAAGCCGAGGAGAAATCGATTTTGAGCCCGTCTCAACTGTTTCACCCGAATCAACAACAATTAGTGAATCATAGTAATTATCTCTATCCCGATCGGCCATTCGTCTGTGAGCGGCCCTTCCAAGTGCGGGAGCACTCGAATATTAAGCCACACAATGGGTTGTATTGGATACGCCATTCGGCGTAATGACATTGCGTCAATTTCTGAAAGATTTTTCCTACATCTCGGCGATGACGGAAATTTGCGGAAGAGGGGCCGGGAGGCTATCAAACAGCCCGACCAGATTGCACCTCCGAACTGGGTGCTTCGTGCCCGCCGCAATTCTTTCCACCAACACCGGCTCTTAAGCACGAAATTCAACGCTGTACGGGCGCGGCATGCAACAACCCAGGCCCACCTTCCTTTTTGCAGCCACTCAAAGTGGTGCTCCGACTGCCCATCACGAGGGCAACGCGGCAGCCCTTGCTGCGAGAGGCAGCGATTTCCATTTGAAAACCGCACTCCGTGGCGATTCTGTTCAATATATTGAAGGATTCGTGGCCATTAACCAAATCAGATATCGGCCAAAAACGTCCTTCCATCAAGACACATTCGAAAAGAAAGGAATACGCTATCCGCAGCGGCGTTGGATTATTCTACAAAAACAGCAATTGAAAGATTCGTTGATTGCTTAGACACATTTCCATAATAAAGTATATCGCTACGTACGCTGTATATCCCTGGAGAAAGCCGTTGCATACACGTAGACGATGAAGCCAAGGTAGCCCAACTAGCAACCTTCGCTCCTGATATATCCATTGCGCAATCCTGCGAACCCACCTTCAGAGTAGTTCGAATCATCCCATAGGATTTATCGCTATTAATTCGATCCTTAACCCCTGAAGCGCTTGTTGTCGCAATCATAACAGACGGACGTTCAACATCAATCTCTCCCACGATCTCCCAATATGAGTCCTCATCATTTCCATTCCTGTAATTCTTCGCATCTTTGATTTCATCAAAAAACGCAAGTTGCGAAAAACTCCTCAATGAAGCCGCCTTATCTGCTGCATCTTTGATTTTTTCAAGAGCCTCTCTTGTTTGCTTCTGCACCGCCTGTTCATCAAACGCCGAAATCTTAGTCTCGATTCTACCAAGCCAAGTGCCGGCAGCAATCAGAAAGGCGGCAAAAGCAAGTAGGGTTGTCCATCTTTCGATATTCATTTGCGCACCAGCACCAATGGCCTTGCAGAGAAAAATTCAGATAACACCACTCGCTCCCTCACCAAGTCAACAAGTCGAAACTGGCAACCGCTCCGCCTACCAAACGACCTACCCCCGCACCTCCCGGTTGACCTGAATCCCCAGCTTCTTCACCCGATGCCACAAACTGCGCTCGTTGATCCCGAGCAGCCGCGCCGCCTGGACCTGCACGCCGTGGGTCTGTTTCAGCGCCTCGACGATGATCCGCCGCTCCTCGTCGGCCAGCCACGGGTCGAGCCCCTGTTCGATCACCCGGTTGAAGCGGCTGCCGCGGGGCTCCTGCTGCTGGGTCTCGCTCTCGACCTTGTCCGGCAGGTCGTCCGCCTCGATGATCAGCCCGCGGCAGGAGAGCAGCGAGCGCTCGACGGCGTTGCGCAGCTCGCGCACGTTGCCCGGCCAGTCGTAGGCGGCGAGGGCTTCCAACGCCTCCTCGCTGAAACCCTCCACCGGTTTGTCCATCTCGCTGCGGAAGGTCTGCAGGAAGTTGTCGGCCAGCAGCGGAATATCGTCGCGGCGGTCGCGCAGCGGCGGGACGTGGATGCGGTAGACGTCGAGACGGTAGAGCAGGTCCTCGCGGAAGGTGCCCTCGCGCACCATGGCGTCGAGATCGCGGTGGGTGGCGGCGATCACCCGCAGGTCGACCCGGCGCACCAGGTCGCTGCCCACCGGGGAGAATTCGCGCTCCTGCAGCACGCGCAGCAATTTCACCTGGAGGGTGGGATCGAGGTCGCCGATCTCGTCGAGGAACAGCGTGCCGCCGTTGGCCTGCTCCAGCCGCCCCATGCGGTTCTGCACCGCGCCGGTGAAGGCGCCGCGGACGTAACCGAAGAGTTCGCTCTCCATCAGGTCGCGGGGAATCGCCGAGCAGTTGATCGCCACCCACGGGCGCTCGGCGCGGGGGCCGTGCTCGTGAATGGAGCGGGCCACCGCCTCCTTGCCGGTGCCGCTCTCGCCGGTGATCAGCACGTTGGTCTTGTAGGGGGCGACACGGTCGATCTCGTCGCGCAGCGCGAGCATGGCGTGGCTGTTGCCGACCAAGCGGCGGCGCACCGAACTGGAGGAGACCGCAGCCTGGAGCTGGCGGTTCTCCCGCAGCAGGTCGTGCAGGCGCAGCGCGCTCTGCACCGCGAACTGCAACTCCTCGGGCTCGAACGGCTTGGTCAGGTAGTCGCTGGCACCGGCCTGGATGCACTCGATCGCCGAGCGGATCGAGCCGAAGGCGGTGGCGACGATCACCGGCACCTCGGGGCGTGCCTTCTGGCACTCGGCGATGAAGGCCTCGCCGCCCATGCCGGGCATCTTCAGATCCGAGAGGATCACCGCCAGGTCCGGATCGCGCAGCAGCGGCAGGGCCAGCTCGGCGCTCTCCGCGGTGAGCACCCGGTAGCCCGCCTCCTCCAGCGCCATCTCCATCACCAGCCGCATGTTGCGTTCGTCGTCGACCACCAGCACGGTACGCTGCATCACGGTTCCTCCTCGCAAATATTGAAGCGCATCGCGAAACGGGCGCCGCCCTCCTCCTGCGGCACCAGTTCGAGGGCCGCCCCGCTCGCTTGGACCAACGTGCTGGCCAGGGTCAGGCCGAGGCCGCTGCCCCCCGACTTGGTGGTAAAGAAGGGCTCGAACAGCCGGCTGATCAGCTCCAGCGGGATACCGGGGCCGCTGTCGTGCAGGTGGAGCACCACCTGCCCCGCCTCCACCTTCGAACCCACCGCCAGCCGGCCGTGGCCCTCCATCGCCTCCAGGGCGTTGCGGATCAGGTTGACCCACGCCTGGTGCAGCAGCTCGGCGTCGGCGCAGATGCGTACGCCGTGGTGGCGGTAGTCCCGCGTCACCTCGATCTCCTCGCGCCCGGCCAACGTCACCAGCAACGCCTTGTCGAGCGGTGCGGCGGGATCGAAGCGGGTGAGCTGCGGCTTGCGGTGGCGGGCCAGCTGCTGGAAGTCCTTGAGGAACTGGTCGAGGCGCTGGCACTCCTCGCGGATCATCCGCTGGAGGTTGTCGCGTTTCTGCGGATCCTCGGCCCGCTCGAGCATCTTGGCGGCGGTGTTGATGACGCCGATCGGGTTGCGGATCTCGTGGGCCATGGCCAGCGACAGCTCGCCCAGGGCGGTGATCTTCTCGCGCTGGAAGTCTCGCTGCTGCTCGTCGCGCGCCTCGCGCAGGCGCGCGGCCATGCCGTTGAAGGCGCGGGTCAGGTCGCCGATCTCGTCGTGCCAGGTGATCGGCACGCTGGTGCGGAAATCCTGCGCCGCCACCTTCATCACCCCCTCGCGCAGATAGGTGACCGGACGCACCACCAGCCTGGAGAGCAGCAGCCCGGTGAAGCCGGCGAGCACCGTGCCCAACAGGGTGATCGCCAGGGTGATCGCCAGCTTGTCGGTGAGGAACTCCTGGCTGCCGCCCCGCTCCAGGCCGTTGAAGAGCACCGCCTCCACCCGCCCGGTAGCGTCGGCCACCGGGGTGTAGAGCCCCCAGTAGGTGCCGTTCTCGGCGCCGTCGCTGTAGTAGTCGTGGCCGCGTCGCAGGTCGAACAATGCATCCGGCGGCAGGCGCAGCCGCAGCGGCTTGTCCTCCTCGGAGAAGGCCTTGGCGAAGTCGCCGTCGCGCGGATAGAAGAGCCGCGCCTTCATCCCGGTGGTCTCGCTGAGGCGGCTGAGCTGCTGCTTGTCGAAGAGGGTGCCGAGCACCAGTCGATAGTGGCGCGGCTGGTCGGCGGGGTAGCGGGCGATGGTGATGGCGGCGAGCATCCCCTGCTGACCCAGGCTCGCCTTGAGCATGGCGTGGTTCTGCCCCTGCACCCAGGCGGTGTCGAGGGTCACCTCCGGCGAGGAGAAGATCCGCCGCCCCTCCTCGTCGAACACCTGGATCAGGTTGATCCCCATCTCCAGCGCCAGCGGCTGGAGCGGCGGCGGGATCGGCGACTCCCCCGGGACGAAGCGCGGCCGGCCGCCGAGGGTGTGGTCGAGCAGGTCGGCGAAGAGCTGGCCGTTGCCGTTGACCCGGTCGAGCCAGTCGGTGCTCACCTTGGCCGACTCGCGCACCCAGCGTTCGATGGAGTCGTCCATGCGCCCGGCGATCCACGAGGCGGAGAGCAGTCCGGAGATCAGCATCGGCACCAGGATGATCACCAGCACCACCAGCACCACCTTGCGCTGCAGGCGGTTGAGACGGAGTAGCCGGAAGAGCCTGCAATCCACGAAGGAACCTCCAAAATTTGTAGAACGGGATTCTACCATTTTTGGAGGTGGGCACGGCCGCCCATCATAAGTTATTGATTTTTTATAAAGACCCTATAGCTCCAAGGGTGGCCCGCATCTTGCCAACTACTTAAGTACGTACTGAAGCGCCCACCCACCCGAACCCGAGCAAGAGACCCCTTTTATGGCAGAGCGAACCCCCAATGCAACCCTCCCCTCCCGAATCGCCGTGGCCGCGCTGATCGGTGCCGGCGCCCTGCTGGCGCTGGCCTCCGCCTCCGGCGTCGCGCCGTCGGCAATCGCCAATCACAGCGAAGCCGACTGGCTCGGCCGCCTCGCCGACCGCGGGGACGACGGGGCGCAGTTGCAGTTGGGACTGGCCTACCGTGAGGGGCGCTACGGCCTCCAGGCGGACGCCGCCACCGGCCTCCATTGGCTGGAGGCGGCGGCGCGGCAGGGCAACGGCTACGCCGCCGACCTGGTCGGCAACGCCTACGCCGAGGGTCGCGGCGCGGCCCCCGACCTGAATCGGGCGGAGCGGTGGTGGAAACGGGCGGCGGAACGCGGCAACGCCAATGCACAGCGCCATCTGGGCCAGCGGCTGCTGGCCGCGCAGCGGGAGCAGGAGGGGCTGCGCTGGCTGCGCCGCGCCGCCGACCAGGGGGACCGGCCGGCCCACGCCGAACTGGCCCGCCTCTACCGCCGCAACGAGGTCGCCGACGACGACCTGCGCCGCGGCCAGGAGACGGTGGCGAGGCTGGGCGCCCGCCTCCATGCGCCATCCATCGAGACCCTCTCCGCCCTCCTCGACACCGTGGCACAGAGCTCCACCTGGCAGCAGTCGTTCGGCCATCTGCGGGCCCTGGCCGACCACGGTGACCCGCTCGCCGAATACCAGTTGGGCCTCCACTACGGCGACGGCGCCTGGGCGGTGACCCGCGATCCGCAGCAGTCCACCCGCTGGCTGCAACGCGCCGCGGCGGCGGGCAACTCGATGGCCCTCGATGCCCTCGACCACGCAGGGAGTCCCCCCGGCGGTCACCCCGGGGCTCACCCCGGAAGCCTGACAGGGAGCCCAGCCGGGAGTCCCCCGGCGAAATCCTGAGGCGGCCGACGGCCGCCGCGCGGGGCCTGCCGGGATTCGGCACCCCGACGCCCCCCGAGCACCGGATTCCTCCGGCCGAGCCGCGCCAGCGGCGCACGGCCTGGCAACGATTTGTCTCAATTTCACCAAGTCAAGGGGTAACGTCCATGAAGCAATACACCGCATGGCAGACGCGCCTGCTGCCATTCCTGTTGTGGAAACACAAGGTCAGCCGCGACACCGTCAAGGCCGACCTCATCTCCGGCCTCACCGTCGCCATCGTGGTGGTGCCGCAGGCGGTGGCCTTCGCCGCCATCGCCGGCATGCCGCCCCAGTACGGCCTCTACGCCGGCATGATCCCGCCGATCATCGCCGCCTTCTTCGGCTCCTCCTGGCACCTGATGTCGGGGCCGACCACGGCCGCCTCGATCGTCCTGCTCTCCTCGCTCAGCGCCTTCGCCGAACCGATGAGCCCCGAGTACGTCGGCCTCGCGCTGACCCTCACCTTCATGGTCGGGGTGATCGAGCTGACCCTCGGCATCGCCCGCATGGGGGCGGTGGTCAACTTCATCTCCCACTCGGTGGTGGTCGGTTTCACCACCGCGGCGGCGATCCTCATCGCCAGCAAGCAGTTGAAGAACTTCTTCGGCGTGCCGATCCCGCGGGAGGGCAACCTGTTCGACACCCTGGGCCACTTCGCCCACCAGTTGCCGCACACCAACGTCCACGTGCTGGCGATCGCCGCGCTGACCCTGATCAGCGGCCTGGTGGTGAAGAAGCTCTTCCCGAAGATTCCCTTCCTGATCGTCGCCCTGGTCGCCGGCACCACCCTCGGCGTGATCTTCAACCTGCTGTGGGGCTATGACGCGGTGGGCATCAAGACCGTCGGCGCCCTGCCCCAGACCCTGCCGCCGCTCTCCGCCCCCGACTTCTCGCTGGAGACCATCCAGAAGCTCGCCCCGGCGGCGCTGGCGATGACGCTGTTCGCGCTCACCGAGGCGATCTCCATCGGCCGCGCGGTCGGCATCCGCAGCGGCCAGCTGGTCGACGGCAACCAGGAGTTCATCGGCCAGGGCCTCTCCAACATCGCCGGCAGCTTCTTCTCCGGCTACGTCGCCACCGGCTCGTTCAACCGCACCAGCCTCAACTACCAGGCCGGCGCCAAGACCCCGATGAGCGCCATGATCGCCGGTTTCCTGGAGATCTTCATCGTGCTCGCCATCGCCCCGTTGGTCGCCTACCTGCCCAACGCGGCGATGGCCGGCATCCTCTTCATCGTCGCCTGGGGGCTGATCGACATCCCGGCGATCAAGCACATCTTCAGCTCCAACCACTCGGAGCGGGCGATCTTCCTGGTCACCTTCGGCGCCGCCCTGCTGCTCGACCTGGAGTTCGCGATCATGGCCGGCATCCTGCTCTCGCTGGTGCTCTACCTGATGCGCGTCTCCCGTCCGCGCATCGTCACCCGCGTGCCCGACCCGCACCTGCCGAAGCGCAAGTTCTCCACCGTGGAGCCCGGCAGCAGCCTGCAGGAGTGCCCGCAGCTGCGCATCATGCGCATCGACGGCAACCTCTTCTTCGGCTCGGTGGCCTACCTGCGCGAGACCTTCGCGCGGCTGGAGCAACACCACCCCGAGAAGAAGCACCTGATGATCATGGCCCAGGGCATCAGCTTCGTGGACATCGCCGCCGCCGACGTCTTCGCCGCCGAGGCGAAGCGCCGCCAGCGCGAGGGGGGCGGCTTTTATCTGGTCAACGCCAAGGGCGGGCTGTGGGACTCGCTGGAGGAGTTCCACACCCTTGATGCGATCAACGCCAACAACCTCTTCCAGAGCAAATCGGCAGCGCTGCGCGGGGTGTTCCAGAAGCTCGACCGCTCGGTGTGCGAACGCTGCCAGGCGCGCATCTTCAACGAGTGCGAGGGTATTCCGTACCTCGGTAGCGGCGCCGCCCCGGCGCCGCAGGGGACGGCCAGGGAGTCGGTGATCCAGCGGGCGCCCCAGGTGGACGAGACGCTGAATGCCGTCCCGGCCCGCTTGTAGTTCGTCAATCTGAAAAATTGGGACGTTCTCGTAGGATGGGCAACGGAGCGGTAGCGACGTGCCCATCGAACGAAGGCAGTGAATTTTGCCGTGGCAGCACCGTTTCGATGGGCACGCTACGCTTTGCCCATCCTACGGCCACCGGAAGATTCCGTCCCAAATCACCGGGTTGACAGAACGCCAAGCGCCTCAGCGCCGCTCCCCCGACGCCACCCACACCGCCACGCCGCTCGCGGCGTGGCGGATCTCCCGCTCACCCGGGCCCGCGCATGCAGCGGCCATTCGTCCGGCGACCCCGTCGCGCCGTCCGGCGCCGTGCCGCCTCGTCCGGCGAAAACCCGCCGACTGCGCGGGCCCATCCCAACGGAAGCAACGTTCCATGTCCGGTATGGCCGCCAATTTCATGCGCCACCATCTGCGGCGCAACCATCGCAAATACTTCCACCCCAAGGCCTGGCGCATCCGCCTGGTGTTCTGGCTCGGGGCGCTGCTGGTCGGCAGCCTCTGCGCGCTGTTCGCGATCTTCGCCGACTACGCGGGAGAGCTCTTCGTCAAGCTCACCGAGCAGGGCAAGTGGGTCCCCCTGGTGGTTACCCCACTGACCCTCGCCGGTCTCGCCTGGGCCACCCGCAACCTCTTCCCCGGCTCCCAGGGGAGCGGCATCCCGCAGGCGATCGCCGCCCTCGAATCCAATCAGAAGGGGGCGGTGCTGTCGCTGCGCATCGCCATCGGCAAGATCCTGCTCACCCTGATCGGCCTGGTGGCCGGCGCCTCGATCGGCCGCGAGGGACCGTCGGTGCACGTCGGCGCCTCGATCATGTACTCGCTGGGGCGATTCGCCCGCTTCCCCGCCCACTACATGGAGCGCGGCCTGATCCTCGCCGGCGGCGCCGCCGGCATCACCGCGGCGTTCAACACGCCGCTGGCCGGGATCGTCTTCGCCATCGAAGAGATGAGCAAGCGCTTCGAGCAGCGCACCAGCGGCCTGGTGACCATCGGCGTGGTGATCGCCGGCGTCACCGGGCTGATCCTGCTCGGCCCCTACCACTACTTCGGCACCTCGGACGCGGCGATCCCCGACGCCGCCAGCTGGCTGGCGATCCCCGTCTGCGGGGTGATCGGCGGGCTGCTCGGCGGGATCTTCTCCACCACCCTGATCAACGGCGCGCGCCGCCTCGGACCGGTGGTGAAGAAACACCCCTACGCGGTCGCCTTCGTCTGCGGCCTGGCGGTGGCGCTGCTCGGCTACCTCTCCGACTACAGCTCCTCGGGCACCGGCTACGGCGCGGCCAAGGCGATCATCACCGGCGAGGCCGCCTGGGACCCCACCTACCCGCTGACCAAGTTCGGCTCCACCCTCGCCTCCTACCTGAGCGGCATCCCCGGCGGCATCTTCGCGCCCTCGCTGGCCACCGGCGCGGGCGTCGGCGCCAACCTCGGCCACTGGCTGCCGGTGGCGCCGCTGTCGGTGATGGTGATCCTCGGCATGGTCGGCTACTTCGCCGGCGTGGTGCAGTCACCGCTCACCGCGTTCGTCATCGTCATGGAGATGACCAACAACCAGGAGATGATGCTGGCGCTGATCCTCACCTCATTCATCGCCAACGGCGTCTCCCACCTGGTCTGCCCGAAACCGATCTACCACGCGCTGTCGCAGGCGTTCCTGCAGGCCAACGAAGGGAAGAAAGGAGTAACCCCGTAAGTCGTCGCTACCGCGGCGACGCAAACGGGGGCAGCGGAGTTTCGGAGTGGCGCCCGGCTCGCCGGTGGTCGGAGCGTTCGGCGAGTGGGACTGGGGCTTGCACCCCGCAGCCCCCGTTTGCGTCGCCGCGGTAGCGGCGACCTACTCGCTCGGTTCTGCCACGGACCCTCGAACGGCGCCGACGAAAGCGCCGCAACCGGCACACGGCCCGCCCCGGTGGGCCAGTGCCTTTCACCCGCAAAACACGCTAACCTTCCCCCTCCTTGTCCCCACAACGACGACCCGACCACGGAGAGGCGAAGCCATGAAAACGAGATCTCTGCTGCTGTCCCTGACCGGCCTGCTGCTGTCGCTGAACGCCGCGGCACAGAGCATCCCCACCCTCAACACCAACGACTGGAACTTCATCCTCGTCCCCTCCTTCTCCACGGCTTCGGAAAGCACCGGCAACACCCTCTCGGTGGCCGGCCTCAACCACTCCCTGCGCTTCGCCCAGGTGCTCGACGGCCTCACCGCCGGCAAGGAGAAGGAGCAGGCGATCCGCCAGATCTACGCCCTCACCACCACGACCGCCCCCGGCGACCTGGCGCCGCTGCAGAGCATCGAGCCCTTCGCGGTGCTCAACAACCGCAGCGTCATGGTCACCACGGTGGACATGGCCAATCCCGCCGCCTGGGACGGGCCGGCCGGCTTCGTCCAGCAGGTGGTCGGCAACCAGCCCCGCGGCACCTACGTCCTCGCCGGCGCGAGCGCCACCATCGGCGCCATCGCCAAGGTGCTGGGCGCCTCCTCCGCCGCCATCCCCGCCGGCAGCGACTATCTGGTCGCCTCCGGCGCGGCCCTCCCGCTGGCCGTCTCCGGCTACGACGACGGCGTGACCGCGGACGCCTCCTACCCCACGATCACCCTGCCGCCGAAGACCCCGCACTGCACCAACCAGAAGCCGACCACCTTCACCATCGACCCGCCCAAGGGCTTCAAGCCCTACACCGCGCAGACCGTCTACATGGTGCGCCACGTGGAGGCCCACCCGGTCCCCTCCTTCGAGGACGGCAACTACGTCTGCCAGGGCCAGTGGCGTGCGCTGGGCAACCCCGACCGGCTGCTTGAGGCGATGGGCGGTCAGGTTCCCGACTACGTCTACGGCCCCGATCCGTCGAACCTGATCAACTGCAACGGCGAGGCGTGCAGCTACATCCGCGCGACGCTGACCGTCGCCCCCTTCGCGGTGAAGAACGGCCTTCCGCTGACCCTGGCCGAATACGACTGGAACGACGGCATGGACCTCGCCCAGTCCCTGTTCGACGCCACCTCCCCCTACTTCCCCCACGGCGACGGCCAGACCATCCTGGTCGGCTGGGAACACGACCACATCGTCGCCGCGGTCACCGATCTGGTGCAGACCCTCTACCAGAACCCCACCGCCGCCAAGAAGCTGCCCGCCTGGCCGTTCAACGACTACGACTCGATCTGGATTTTGAAGACCAACGAGCAGGGCAAACTGACCTTCTCCAACAGCTGCGAACACATCCCCAGCGCCAGCCTGCCGACCACCTGCCCGGCGTTCTTTCCGGCCGGGACGAACCCCTGAGGTATCGGGCGGGCCGTGCCCGCCGCGGTGGTCCTTCCGCCGGCACTCCCCACAAACCGGGATGCAACGCCGCGGCGGGCGCGGCCCGCCCTATTTGGGGCGCTGATCGATCTCCGCGGCCAACGCCAGGAGCTCCCGCCGGCGCAACTTGCCGAGCGCCGTGCGCGGCAGTTCGGAGACCCTGACGAAGAGGCGTGGGCGCCACGGCCCCGCCAAGCGCCGCTGGCACCACGCCTCCAGTGCGGCGGGCTCCACCCCGCCCACCACCAGGGCCACCAGCCGTTGGCCCCAGACGGGATCGGGGATGGCGGTGACCGCCACCTCGCGCACCGCCGGGTGCTCGACGAGCACCGCCTCCACCTCCTCCGGCTGGACGTTCTCCCCCCCGCTCACCAGCACCTCGTCGTTGCGCCCCAGCACCTCCAGGCTGCCGTCCGCCAGGAGTCGGCCGCGGTCGCCGGTGACCAGCCAGCCCCCCTCCAGGCCATCACCGGGACGGCGACCGGGGTTGGCGTAGCCGACCATCAGCTGTGGGCCGCGAATACGCAAGGCGCCATCCGCGCCGACCGCCAGCTCGACCCCCTCCAACGGCGGCCCGACCCGGGCGGGACGATCGACATCGACCAGCGGGCAACCACCGGCGATCAGCGAGGCGCCTTCACTCAGGCCGTAGCTGAGGCGTAGCGGCCAGCCGGCGGCCAGCGCACGCCGCGCCAATCCGCTGGAGAGCGGCCCGCCGCCCACCAGCACCACCCGCAACGGGGCCGGCGGCGAGGCGTCTTCGGCTGCATCCAGCAGTTGCTCCAGCATCGCCGGCACCACCGAGAGGTGGGTGGCACCGTGACGGGTCGCCTCGTCGAGCAGCCGAACGGGATCGAAGCGGGGATGGAGGATCGGCGTCGCCCCCGCCAGGGCACAGCGCAGGAGGATGGCGAGTCCGCCGATGTGAAAGAGCGGCAGGCAGGCGAGCCAGCGGTCTCCCCCGGCGAGCCCCAGGCGCCGATTGGCTGCCGCGGCGGCGGCGGTCAGCTCGGCGCCGCGCAGCATCACCCCCCGCGGCTCGCCGCCACTGCCGCTGGTGGCGACGACCCAGCGGATCTCCTCGGCCCCCAACGGCTCCGGCAACAGAGTTTCGGCCACGGCCGAGGGTTCCCGCAACGCCTCTTCACTCAGGAAACCCACGCCGGACGGCAGGGAGGGGGCGTGCTCGCCGAGGAACCACTCGGTACCCGCCCCCCGTAGCAACGCGGCCCGACGCTGCGCCGGCATACGGGCGTCTAGGGGCAGCAGCGCGCAGCCGGCCCGCGGGGCGGCATGGAGGAGGATCACGCTGAACGGATCGAGGTTGGCCGGGAACGCCACCAGTTGACCCCGGCGAACCCCGGCGTGGACCAGGGCGATGGCCAGGCGGGTGATCTCCCGATCGAGCCGGCGGCGATCGAGGCGTCCGCCGGGGTGGATCAGGGAGGGGAGCAACGGCTCGCGGTCAGTCATCGGCCGGATGGCGGACGCAGCGCTCCGCATGGCGCCGCCGCCCCTCGGCCAACGTCGGCGTATCCGCCGCCCACGGCCCCTCGCCGTTGACCGCCGTCAACCCCGGTGCCCCGGAGGCGGATACCAAGACGAGTATCAGACGCGTCATCGTTCCCCCGCGTAAAAACCCGAAATCCGGATGAACCACCCTGCAATCGCGGGCGATTCCACCGCCCCCGACGACACCACTCCGCCGAAAGAGCGTTGGGGTCCTCCGACGATTCGAACCTCGCCCACCACGGCGCGCGCGGCGCGCCCCATAGGGCGGCCCGTGGCCGCCGTGCCGAACGAGGGCACTCCGCCGAAAGAGCGACGGGAACCTTCGACGGCACGAGCCCCAACCACGTCGGGACTCAGAACAGCGACGCCTGCCGGACCACCCTGCCGTCCAGACGCCGCTCCAAACGGAGGCTCCGCCGCGACGCCACCTCGTCGACGGGGAGACGGCGGGCATAGCGCATCGCCTCCGCGTAGTCCCGTCGCCGGTGCTCATGGTACTTGGCCAGCTGCTCCAGCGCCTCCCGCTCGCCCCGCTCGGCCAGCGGCTCCCAGATGGCGCAGGCCTCGTGCCACGCACCCTGCCGGCGGTGAAGACGGGCCAACTCCAGCAGTGCGGCCGGCTCCAACGTATCGCCCGCCACCTCGGCGGCCCGCGCCAGCAACCGGCGGGCCTCCGCCTCGTCGCCGGCACGCAGCCGTGAACGGGCAACCGCCAGGGGATCCGCCGACCACGCCGCGGGGTCGGCATGCACCTCGCCGAGCAGCGGCAGCAAGGCGGCCAAGGAGAGGATATCCCAGTAGTTGTGGCGCGCCACCCCCGGCAACCGGCCGCCATCTCCGGCGCGCAGCCAGTCGAGCCAGGCGGCCGGGGCCTCGGCGCCGGGCAGGTCGTCGCTGCGCCGGAACTGCAGCAGCTCCCGCTCGGCGGTGGCGAGACGGCAATCGGGCCAGCGGGCGGAGTAGGCACGCCGGGTGGCGGCGAGAAGATCGATGTGGGGGAGACCCTGAAACGGGTTGGTGAGACGAGAGAGACGGTAGCGGGTGGCGAGCAGCGGGGCATCGAAACTCTTGCCGTTGAAACTGACCAGGGCGGAGGCACCGGCGAGCCACTCCCCCGCCCCCCGCAGCAGCGCGGGCTCACCGGAGAAGGCGGTGAGCAGGTACTGGCGGACGACGAAGCTCCGCCCGACCACCCGTCCCAGACCGAGCATGAAGGCGACGGTGCCGCTGCCACCGGCGAGGCCGGAGGTCTCGGTGTCGAAGAAGAGCATGCGCCCGGGATCGAGGCCCTGCGCCTCGGCCAGCGGCGGGCCGCCGCCCGACAATCGGGACAGCGGAAAACGGCCGTGGGGGGTTTCCAGGGAAACGCGGCGCTCGATGAGGATCATCCCCGGCGCGATCCGCTCGCCGCCGACCCGGCGGGCGAGTGACATCTCCGCCGCGTCGCCGCTACGGGGAGGGGTGGTGGTCGAGGGGCGCAGCCGGGCGATACGTCCAGCGACGTCGCCGGCCCGGGAAACGGGGGGAGAGGTATCCTCGGCACCTGCCTGACGACGCAGCGCTTTCAATCGTTGGCTCAACACGGGGGCTCTCCCATCCTCACAATATCGGTCCCGTCATGGGCGCGGCGCGCCCAACGGAGGGTGGTAAGAAATGCAGGCCAGGAGTAGGTCGGCGCTACCGCGGCGACGCGAACGGAGGCAGCGGCGGAAAACCTCGCGCCCAACCCGTCCGAGCGATTCGCCGCACGCGGAAGCGACCTCGCAACCCCATCCCGCTGCCCTCGATCCCGTCACCTCGGTAGCGGCGACCGACGCCGTCACGTCGCGCTCAACCGATCAGGTCGAGGACGGTGAGGGCGGCCCGTTTGGGGGAGAAGCCGCGCACCTCCTCGGAGGCAAGGATCGGACCGACGCAGGCGGGGCAGCCGTGGCTGCATCCGCACGCCGCCACCAGCTCGCGGGCACCGGCCACCACCGTCTCGCGGGCGTCGAACAGCGGCGCCGAGAGGCCGATGCCGCCGGGATAGTTGTCATAGAGGAAGAGCGCCGGGCGGAAACGCCCCTGCCCCTCCAGCGGCGCCTCCCGTCCCTCCAGATCGCGGATCGCGCCGCGACCGTTGGCACCGACGGTGGCGAACCAGCGGGCGTCGCCGTCGCCCACCGCGCGCCCCAGGTCGTGGGGCTCCGACATCAGCCGCAACGCGGCCACATGGTGCAGCGCGTAGGCGGCGCCGAGGAAGCCGTCGAGGGCCTCCTGGCGGGAGGGGAAGGCGGCCTCCAGGGCGTCGGGGTGAACCTGCCACCAGGCAGCGGTGGTGTGCATCTCCTGGTCGGGCAGGTTGATCTCGCCGAAGCCGACGTTCTCGTGACTGTAGTAGCGGATCTTCTTGTAGCCGGGGATGCGGCGCACCAGATGGACCTCGCCGTGGGCCGCCTCGGCACGCCTGCCTGCCGCCCGGTCGAAGGTGGCCCGATCGAAAGTGTCCAGGATCTTAAGCCGGGTGTAGTCGATGGCGTCGGTGTAGTAGTCGGCGCGGGTGCGGCGGACGAACGCCTTGCGCCCCTCCCAATCCAAGGTCTCCACCTGATAGGGGCTCGCCTGGATCATGTAGATCGCCCCCTCGTGGATGGTCATCGGCGCCGAGGAGAAGTCCACTTCGGCGATCACCGTCTTGCCGCCGTCGCTGATGTCGATGACCACGAAGTTGCCCTCCGCTACCGAGCGCAGGCTCACCGCGTTGGCCGGGTAGCTGTCGGCGCTCCAGTGCCACTGCTCCCCCTCGCGGTGGAGCACCCCCTCCTCCTCCAGGTAGGCCAGCAGCTCCTCCAGCGCCTCGCCGCCGAAGCGCTCGCCGGCGCGGAACGGCAGTTCGAAGGCGGCGCAGCGTACGTGGTCGAGGAGGATCAGCAACTGGTCGGGGTCGATCCGCGCCTGTTCCGGCGAGGCGCCGAGGAAGAACTCCGGGTTGCGCACGATGTACTGGTCGAGGGGCTGGCTGGAGGCGACCAGCACGCCGAGCGCCGGACGGTGGCGCCGCCCGGCCCGCCCCAGCCGCTGCCAGGTGCCGGCCACCGTCCCCGGATAGCCGTTGAGCACGCAGACGTCGAGCGCGCCGATGTCCACCCCCAGCTCCAATGCGGAGGTGGCGACCACGCAATCGACACCGCCCGCGCGCAGCTTGCGCTCGGTGGCGCGCCGCTCGGTGGGCAGGTAGCCGCCGCGGTAGGCGAAGACCCGCGAGGGCTTGCGCGGGTCGTGGTCGAAGACGTCCTTCAGGTACTTGGTCAGCACCTCCACCATCAGCCGGCTCTGGGCGAAGAGGATCGACTTCAGCCCCATGCGGGTGGCGAGCCGCGCAATGCGGCTGGTCTGCGAGCGGTTGGAGGCGCGGATGCCGAGGTCGGGGTTGATCACCGGCGGGTTCCACAGCAGCAGGTTCTTCTCGCCGCTGGGGGCGCCGCTGTCGGTGATCGCGTGGATCGCCTCGCCGATCAACCCGCCGGCCAGTTCGCCGGGATTGGCGATGGTTGCCGAGCAACAGACGAACAGCGGGTCGGCGCCGTAGAAGCGGCAAATCCGCCGCAACCGGCGGATCACGTTGGCGACGTGGGAGCCGAACACCCCGCGGTAGACGTGCAGCTCGTCGATCACCACGTAGCGCAGGTTCTCGAAGAACTGCGCCCACTTGGTGTGGTGGGGCAGGATCCCCTGGTGCAGCATGTCGGGGTTGGAGACGACGATGTCGCCCTTGGTGCGCACCGCCTTGCGCGCGTCCCCCGGGGTGTCGCCGTCGAAGGTGTAGGCGCGCACGCCGAGGTCACCCGCACGGTTGAGTTCGAGGATCTCCGCCACCTGATCCTGGGCCAGCGCCTTGGTGGGGAAGAGATAGAGCGCCTTGCCCTGCTCGGTGAGCGCGCTGTGCAGCACCGGCAGGTTGTAGCAGAGGGTCTTGCCGGAGGCGGTGGGGGTGACCACCACGATGTGGCGGCCGCCGCGCACCGCCTCCCACGCCTCGCGCTGGTGGCTGTAGAGACGCGCCACGCCGCGGGCCGCGAGCGCCCCCTTCAGCCGGCCATCCAGCGCATCGGGCAGCGCGGCGTAGCGCCCCTCGCGTGCCGGGGCCACCAGCTCGCCGGTGATCCGCCCCTTGTACTTGGCCTGCAACCGCGCTTTCAATCGGCGCACCGGGTCGTCGGCCAGCACCTCCACCATCTGCTCCGCGGTCGCCGCCATTGAAAAGGTTCTCCTTTGGTTCTCGTTGTGAGATTATAGAACCGACGGAGAACAATCAAGTCCTGTTTATCGAGCCGTTGCAGGTCTCCGGCATCCATATAACATATAGGTGTGTGATCGATGCGAATCCCGGGAGCCTGTCAGGCCATGCACTTCAACATCTACGTGGACGACGAGACCGGCTCGGCGCTGAATCAGGCGGTGGAGAACAGCGGGAAGAGCCGCAACGCGATCATTCGCGAGGCGATCCGGGAGTGGCTGCAACACCACGGCAAACGCCGCTGGCCGGAGGAGGTCCTGGCCTTCGAAGGCGACCCGCGATTTCCACCGTTCGAAGAGCGGCGCGATGAACTTCCGCCCCCTACGGACGACCCGCTGGCATGATCTACCTGCTCGACACCTGTGTCCTCAGCGATTTCGTACGGGGTGAACCCGGCACGCTGGCACGCCTGAAGTCCCACTCCCCCGACGATTTGAGCTTCTCTACAATAACGCTGTTCGAGCTGGAATACGGACTACTGTTCAACCCCGAGAGGGCCGGGAAGATCGAAACGCCCTTGCGCCAGGTGATCGGCGCGATCGCCCCGCTCCCCTTCTGCGAAGACGACGCCCGCGAGGCGGCGAGAATCCGCGCCCAGCTCAAGCGGGACGGCACCCCGATCGGCGCCTACGACCTGCTGCTCGCCGGCTGCGCGCGGCACCGCGGCCTGACCCTGGTCTCCGCCAACCAGCGTGAATTCGAACGGGTGACCGGACTACGCCACGAAAACTGGCGCGCCCCGTCTTCACTCAACACTCAACACTAATCACTCGACACCCCAAGACCATGCCCCTCACCCGCCGCCAGCAAGCGATCCTCGACCACCTGCGCGAGCAGCGCTACGACCACCCGCCGACCCTCGACGAGCTGTGCGCCGAACTGGGATTGAAGTCCCGCGGCTCGCTGCACAAGCAGATCCAGGCACTGGTCGCCGCCGGGCTGGTGGAGCCGATGGAGGGGAAGCAGCGCGGCGTGCGCCTCACCGACGCCGCGCTCACCGGCGAGGACGAACTGCCGATGCTCGGCTACATCGCCGCCGGCTACCCGATCGAGGCCCTCGCCAACCCCGAACCGGTGCAGGTGCCGCCGCTGCTGCGTAGCGAGCGCCCCTGCTACGTGCTCCAGGTGAAGGGCGACTCGATGATCGAGGACGGCATCTTCGACGGCGACTGGGTGGTGATCGAGCAGCGGGACCACGCCCGCAACGGCGAGGTGGTGGTGGCCCTGGTGGACGGCGAGGAGGCGACGCTCAAGCGGATCGAGCAGCGCCCCGGCGAGGTGGTGCTGCATCCGGCCAACGCGGCGATGGAGCCGCTGCGCTATCCGCCGCAGCGGATCGCCATCCAGGGGGTGGTGGTGGGTCAGATGCGGCGCTATTGAGGCATTCGGCGACGACCTCTTTTCCCGAACGGCGGTGCCGGCGAATCGGCCAGGGCGCCCGCGGGGCGCCCCATCGTTCCCATCTGTCGTTTTTCCGACAAGGGAGCGATTCCCGACCACGAGCACTGCCATTTATCTCGACAAATCCTCCGATTATCAAAGTGTTGCAATTACCACCCGATTGGCCTGGTTATTGCCGTTGAGGGTCGGAACTCAACCAACCGCAACGAGACAATCCAATGATCATCAAAGAGTACGAAAAGAAAGGTCTGCTGCTGAACATCGCCTTCGCCGAGGCCGCCGACGATCCGCAGACGGTGGGCTTCCGCGGCCGTCTGGCGCTGGTCGAGGGGGAGATCGCCGACGACGCCGGCAACCGCAAGCCCCCGCACATCGTGATGGAGCAGACCACCCTGCTCTCCAAGGGCGACAAGCTGGTCTTCCTCTCCGGCTCGCTGGATCGCCTGGAGGACCTGCCGGCGCTGATCGAGATGTACAAGGGCGATTTCGCCGCCGACATGCTGGCGATCCTCTACGTGGTCAACATCACCGCGGCGATGCAGGTGGAGATCGAGGGGATCAACTTCGCGCTGATCCCGATGCGCGAGGGGGTGGCCTGGAACGAGCTGATGGACGAGGGCGGGCTGGACAAGCTCGACCTGAAGAAGCTCCCCTCGGGCGAGAAGGTGGTCACCGTCTACGAGTCGCTGAGCGACTTCAAGCCGAAGGGCGAAAAGGTGACCCTGGAAGAGGCGCTGAGCCGCACCGCGGACATCACCCGCGTCGAGCGCGGCGCGCTCTGACGGGACCCGACAAACGACATCCTGGCGACGCCCGCAAGCGGGTGAGTGACGGGATGCCGAAAAGAAAGAGGCCGGCGAATGCCGGCCTCTTTCGTCAGCGAACACCCCGGCTCAACTTCCGCTCGGAGTATAGGAGCCGCTCGCGGTATAGCCGCCGGTATCGGTATACGAACCGCCGGTGGTATAGCCGCCGGTATCGGTGTACGAACCGCTGGCGGTGTAGCCTCCGGTATCGGTGTACGAACCGCTGGCGGTGTAGCCTCCGGTATCGGTGTACGAGCCGCTGGCGGTGTAGCCGCCGCTATCGGTATACGAGCCGCTGCCGGTGTAGCCGCCGGTATCGGTATACGAGCCGCTGCCGGTATAGTCGCCGCTATCGGTGTACGAGCCGCTGCTGGTGTAATCGCCGGACGGGGTGTACGACGCCGAGTCCGCGACGACCACCGTCTCGATGTTGGAGTAGCCGGAGACACCGTCGGCGTTATACGCCCCGGCCGCCACATAGAACGCGGCCCCCGGCCAGAGACCAACGTTGAACAGGGTCATCGACCCCACGTCGATGGAGCCGATGCTCTCCGTGCCGCGGAAGGGGATCGGCGCGTAGAACAGCCGATACCCATCGCTCCCCGCCACCTGGTTCCACTCCACGACCGCCGACACGCCGTTGACGACGGCGGAAAGTACCGGCGCCTGCGGCGGCTCGGCGAGGGCAACGGTGCCAACGATCATACCGGCCGTCAGCGACGCCAGGGTCCGATTGAGCTTCATGGGGTCCTCTCTCCAGTTGTTGTTGTCTTACGACGGTGCAGATCGGGTATCCAGCGCCGGGTCTCCGGAATGTCGGGATAATAGCGAATCAGGGTGTCAACAGCACTACGCATTTCCCCGTGCTCCGCCCCCGGGCAGGTGGCCAGACCATTGAGCAGCACCGGCAGATGGAGGGGGTTGCGCCGCTCGGCCTGCGCCATCAGCACCAGCGCCTCGTCACAGCGCCGACGTCGCGCGGCCATCCACGACGCCTTGGTGAGGAAGCGCTCGTCCCACGGCACCCGCTGCAACGCCCGGCGGTACGCCCCGGCCGCCTGCTCGAAACGGCCGGCGCGGATGTCGATCTCCCCGCGAGCGGCGAAATACTCCCCCGCCAGCAGCGTCCAGCCGAGGAGGCCGCCTCCGACGAAGAGCGCGATCAGCCCCGCCGGCAACCAGCGCCCCCCCTCCGCCGAGGAGTCCGCCCGGGCGAGGAGCAGGCCGAGAAAAAACCAGACGGTCATCGACGTGGGGGCGATCCGCGACGGGAAATCGAAGAACATGACGATGCCGTAGATCATCACCGACGCCGTTAGGGTGACCATCACCAGACGCTCCTCCGGATCCGCCGTCCGCGCCGCCCGCCGCAGCCCCACGCCCACGCCGCCGAGCGCCAGCCCCATCACCGCCAGCATTCCGGGCACCCCCAGATCGGCGATCAGCTGGATATAGTCGTTGTGGGCATATTTCGCGGTGCGGAAGCTGCGCTTTTCCCAGTAGCGCCGAAACAGGAAACGCGACTGATCCATGTACTTCGGATAGAGCAGCCGATAGTGCTCCACCCCCGCCCCCAGCAAGCCGGTCTCGTGGCGCAGCAGCGCGAGAGAGTCACGCCACAGCTCCAGTCGCCCGCTGCTGCGGTCGGCACGGATCGAGCCCAGTTCATCCAGATAGCGCGCATCGCTCGTCTCGAAGGCCAACGGCGCCCGCCACCACGCCGCCACACTCCAGTAGGGAGAGGTGGCGATCAACAGGAGAAAGAGCGGCGCCACCGCCAGAAACGCCGCGCCGGGAACCCACCATCCGGCCTCACCCCGCACGCCGGTCGCCTGCGCAACGGAGGGAGCGGCGTCCACCGTCCGCCGCCGCCACCCCAGGTAGAGGGCGCTTCCGCCGGCGACCGCAAAGCCCAGCAGCAGCGCCACCCACGCCGCACGTCCCTCGGTCAGCACCAAGTGGGCCAGTATCAGCAGCGCCGCCGCTGCATAGAGCCGCCGCGGCCACCCCGGCCGCAGCCACACTCCGAAGGCGACGACCGCCGGCAGCAGCAGGACCAGCCACTCGCCGGCAAAGTTCTGGGAGTAGAGCAGCGAGCCGGCCCCCACCCGCGGCAGCCCCGTCAACCAGCCGTTCCAGGAGAAGTGCTGGGCGAGTCCCACTAGCGCGAAGAGCAGGGCGAGCAGCGCCAGCCCACCGAACAGCCACAGCAGCTGCCGCGCGCTCGGGCGGGAGGCGGCGGCCAGCAGCATCAGCCCCAGCGGGATCAGATAGAGGCGATAGCCGGCGAAGAGAGAGTGACCGGGATCGAAGGCGAAGAGGCTGGAGAGCAGCCAGGCGACCACCACCACCGCCGAGGCCGTCAACGCCCAGCGCGGAGGAAGACGCCATCCGCGGCGCCAGAGGAGAAACGTAGCCAGGGCACAGAGGGGAGCGCCGAACAGCAGCAGCGCCCCCCACTTCACCTCCTGATCGAGGGCGATCAGGTGCCCCCCGTTCCCCTTGCCGAGGAGCATCAGGGAGGAGGTGGCGAGTGCGAGGAGGAGGAGAAAGAGGAGATGGGGCGGATGCATCGATTCACCGCCCGCGGCGCCGGAAGTCGACCGCCGCACCGACGGCGAACCCCGTCGGGGCCCGGCGATCAGGCGTAGACGCTGATGATCGACCCCTTGATCGCACCACCGCCCTGCATGGCGGTACGGCGCGCATTGCGCAACTGCTCCATGGTGTAGGTGAGGGCCTCATTGGCATCGGGCTCCGCGGCGGGCGCGGCGCGCATCACCGTCTGGACCGGGCTGCTGCGCACCGGCGCGGCGGTCTGCTGGACGTTGGACACCGCATTGTGGGCGGCGATCTGCGAAAGCACCGAGCTGAGGGCGTGGGAACCGCTGATCTCCATGGGGACACCTGTCGCGTCAAAAAAATGAACCTGCCCAACAGGGTTTCAAGATCCGTGCCCACCCGGATTGTCCAAGGAGCGCCACGGCGCCTTCCCCTACTGCAAAAGCAGCCGCACCTCCTGCCGCGAGCCGTCGCCGGCGGTGAGGAGGAAATCGTCGATGCCGTCCCCGTCGACGTCGCCGGCCGACTCGAAGGCAAACGCCCCATTCGGCGTCGGCTCGCCGTCGCTCACCGCCATGGAGGGAAGGGCGCGCAACTCGTCGCCGTTCTCCAGGGAGACATGCAGCACCCCCTGATAGTCGACCGCCGCGCTGGAGACCGACGACAGCTCCGCCACCGCCGTCGCCATCCCCGGCAGCGCCGCCGGATAGAGCCGCTGCTCCCAGTGCCGCCCCAGGCTGTCGTTGAAGCGGTGGAGCAGCACCGTGCTACCGATCACCGCGGGGTGCTCCTCCTCGAACACGCCGGTGGGATCGGTGGCCGGCGCCGGCGAGACGACCAGACCCGGCAGCAGCGCCATATGGCTCTGCTCATCGAGGGCCACGCTCAGCACCCCGGCCTCCCCCGCCACCGGCGCCGCCGGCCACATCGCCGCCACCGCCGCGGTGAACGCCGCCGGCGACTTCAGCGTCGGCTCCAGGGTCACCCGGCGACCGTCGGCGGTGACCGCCAGATAGCGCCCCCGCTCATCGATCGTAATCCCCTCCGGAGTCCCCGGCGCCGCCTGCACCACCGTTACCGGCCGCAACACGATATAGCCACTGCCGACACCGAGGGAGAGCAGCCCGCTATCCACGTCCTGACTCAACAGGAGTCCGGAGTCGGAGATACCGGCCAGGTTGTTGAGGCTGTGGATGATCGGGTCGGCACCGCTGGCGCCACGGGCCACCACGTCGGTGGAGAGATCGGGCACCGTATCGGCATACAGGCCACCGCCGCCGAGGGCAGGAAGCAGCGCCGCCACGTCGAGCCCCTCCGGGACCATGTCGTTGGTGGCGAAATGGACACCGCGGCCGAGCACCGCCCCTTCGCCGAGGGTGGCATTCTCGCCGAGGGTGACGTAGCTGAGCGACGCCCCCTCCTCCACCGCGCCGTCGACCACCGGCAGGTCGGTACCCACCTCGTCCACGCCGGTCACCGTGCCGCCGATGGTCCCCCCCTCCACCCGGGTGCCGGCGGCGAGGGTGACGTTGCGCACCGTGCCGCTGTTGGAGATCGTGCCGGAGAGGGTGCCACCCTCGACCACCCCGCCGCCAAGCACGCGGACGTCGTTGAGCGTGCCGTGGTTGACGATGGTGCCGCGCAGCAGCACCCCGTCGAGGAGCTCGCCGCCGGCGACGGTCCGGCCGGAGAGTACCGCCCGGTCGCGGTTGATCACCGCCACCCCGGCCAGGCTCTGGCCGTCGTAGGCGGGATCGCTGCTGGTCACCGAGGAGAACTCCACGATGTAGGCCTGATCGCCGTCCTCCAGGAGGTCGAGGGCGCCGGTCACCGTTACCGTCTGCGGGACCGACCAGTTGACCGGGCTGAAGGTGAGCCGCGAGGGGGAGACCGTCCCTTCGCCGGGATCGGAGGAGCCGAGGATCATCACCACCTCGGAGAGCGGCTCGCGGTTGAGCACCACGGTGAAGGTGGCCTGGGCGCCCCCCTCGTCGGTGGCGCCGCTGATCGCCGAGACGACGATGCGCGAGGTGGCCTGCTCGGTGTTGACCACCGTCACGTCGCCGGCGTCGACCCCGCTGTAGTCCGGATCGTCGCTCACCGCCGGACCGAGGATGACCTCGTAGGTCCGATCGCCGTCGGCCGTCGCATCGGAGACGCCGATCACCGTCACCGTCTGGGGGATGTCCCAATCGGCCGTGGTGAAGGTAACCGACGCCTCGGAGACCATCCCCTCCTCGATGTTGGAGGAGCTGAGCGGGATGGTCACATCGGCGGTGGGCGCCACCGTCAACACCACGGTGAAGGTGGCCGAGCCGCCCGCCTCGGTGGTCTCCCCGCTGATCGTCGAGGTGACGATCCGCAGGTGGGTGGTGTCGAGGTTGACCACCGCCACGTCGTCGGGGTCGCGGCCGGAGAAGGCGGGATCCGCGCTGGTCGCCGCCTCCAACTGGATGGTGTAGGACTGGTCGCCGTCCTGCAGCTCGTCCCCCACGCCGGTCACCGTCACGGTCTGCGGCACCGACCAGTTGGCCGCGGTGAAGGTGAGTTCTTGGATCGAGAGCAGCCCCTCGGCGGTGTTGGAGGAGCTCAGCGGGATGGTCACATCCGCGCTCGGCGGCACCCCGAGGGCGACGGTGAAGGTGGCGGTGCCACCCGCCTCGGTGGTGCTGCCGCTGATCGTCGAGACGACGAAGTGCCGGGTGGTGTCGATGTTGGTGACGGTCACGTCGTCGGGGTCGAGGCCGTCGAAGCGCGGGTCGTCGCTCACCGTCTCGCGGGTGAAGACGACGTAGGACTGGTCGCCGTCGCCGAGGGAGTCCCCCTGGCCGGTGACGGTCACCGTCTGCGGCTGGTTCCAGTTGTCGGGGGTGAAGGTGAGGCGCACCGGCAGCGCCTCGCCCTCGGAGGGGTCGGAGGAGCTGACGGTCATCGTCACGTCGTTGTTGGGGGCGGCATCGAGCATCATCACGAAGGTGTCGCTGCGCCCATCCTCGTCGGTCATCAGACCGCTGGTGGGGCTGACGATCACCCGATAGGCGTAGGCCTGGGCCAGCGGCAGCGCGCTCGCCACCCACAACAGCCCCCACAACGCCAGACGCTTCCCTCGATACGACTTCATAGGATGGCCCTCGACGATTCCGGTGCGCAAAGGAGGGCCTTAGAGTACACTATTTCGGGTCAAGGGGAGCAACGAGACACCACACCTAGTGGTTCTTGTTCTGGAAATGGGGGGTGGATGCGGGGTGTGCCGAGGACCGAGGCGCACCCTTCGAAAACCGGCGCCTCTCCTACATCGCCACACCCGCCCGTTCGAGTCAGAAGCGGCCGGCCTGGAAATCGGCGTAGGCTTGGCGCAGCTCCGCCTCGGTGTTCATCACGAACGGGCCGCCGCGGGCGATCGGCTCGCCGAGCGGGCGACCGGCCACCAGCAGCAGGCGCGACGCCTGCGGCGCCTCCACCGCCACCGCGTCACCCGCGCCGAGCAGCGCCAGACTGCCCGCCTCCACCGCTTCGCCCGCCACCTCCAGCCGCCCCTCGAAGGGCTGGAGAAAGGCGTTGAACCCCGCCGGCAACGCCTCCTCGAAGCGGCTGCCGGCGGGCATCGTCACGTCCAGATAGGTGACCGGCACGATCAGCTCCGTCACCGGCCCGACGCTGCCGCGGGAGGTCTTCCCCGCCACCACCCGCACCTCCACGCCCCCCTCACGCCGCTCCACCGGCAGCGCCTCGCGGGCGAACTCCTGGTAGCGCGGCGGGCGCATCTTCTCCGCCGCCGGCAGGTTGACCCACAACTGGAAGCCGGCGAGCAGCCCCTCCTCCTGCTCCGGCATCTCCGAGTGGACCACCCCGCGCCCGGCAGTCATCCACTGCACCCCGCCCGCCTCGATCACCCCGGCGTGGCCGGCGCTGTCCCGATGGCGCACCCGCCCGGCGAGCAGATACATCACCGTCTCGAAGCCGCGGTGGGGGTGCGGCGGGAAGCCGCCGATGTAGGCGTCGGGCTCATCGGAGCGGATCGCGTCGAGCAGCAGGAAGGGATCGAGCTGGGGCAGCCCGGGGCCGCCGATCAGACGGGTCAGCTGCACGCCGTCACCGTCGGAGGTAACGCGCCCGGGGATCACCCGAATGACGGGACGGAAGGTATTCACAGGTTGGTCCATGACGGCTCTCCTCAACGAAGCGTTTTCGATAAGGGGAAGTCTATGGGCGATGGCAGGGCAATAAAGGGGCGGAAACCGAAAACAGTGTTCCACAAATGCAACAACGAACGCCGTTTTCCCCCGAATATCCCACAACCGTCCCTGGGAGGTACGCCACAAAAACCAGCCCCGAAGCCGGTTCCGACAGAGCCGAGGCGGCACACCGAATGACGTCTGCCGCCTTCCATTCCGCCTCCTTGGTGATAGAAAGTCCCGTCTGAGTTATCCGTTGCAACGCCCCCAACGGTAGGAGCGGCCCCGAGGCCGCGATGGCGCCGCGTCCGTTCCTACCACATGCCAAATCAAGCGCCCCACTCCGCCGTGATCGCGGCCTGGGGGCCGTTCCTACAACGCACCGAGGCGCTGCCCCTCAACCGCAACGCATGATTCGCACCTTCATAAGAACGAATTCTCGGGACATTAGCGACTGGGTCTTTGTGCGAATCCTGCTGATCCGATCATCGGCAACCGGGCGGAAGCGCTGATCGGCAAAGGCCACGTGCTCCGGGTGTTCCCGGTAGCTGTCGATCACCGCCGGGGCGGCGAAGCGCACCAGCCAGCAGAGTCGGTAGCGATCCCCCTCACGCATCGCCCGTCCGGTAAACACCCGCCGCACGCCGGGGATCTTTCCCAACACCTCGCGACCGATCGCCATCAACTCGTCGGCCCGCCCCTCGGCGCCCGACGACAGGTCGTAGATGATCAGATGCTCCACCGGCTCGCTCGGGCAGCACTGCGTCAGCACCTCGGCGGCGCGTCCCGCGGCGGAGCAAAGACGGATGTCGTTCTCCGCCTCCTCGGCCATCGCCACCACCCCTCCAGCTCGATGCCGCTGCGGCCGTGGACGGGAACGTTGAGGACACCGGCGCGCGGCTGCGCTCCGCCGCCTCCAGGTAGACGGAGAGGAACTCCACGCCGCACACCTCGAAGGCCGCCACTGCATAGCGATGGCGGTGGACGTGGCCCAACAGGTCCTTGATGTTCGCCAGCGGCATCGCATCAACCGCTCACGAATCGCCAATGGCCACTCCCGTAGGGCGGACCGGCGCAGCGTAATCCGCCGAATCGAAGCGGATTTCGGCGAAGGTGCCTTCGTTCCCGGCGGATTACGCTGACGCTAATCCGCCCTACGTCCGACACCGGTGGAAAAGCCGATCATTCGTTTTCGCTGTATTCGTTCTCCGGGTCCCAGCCGGCCGCCCTGGCCCTCGCCACCGCGGCGTCGTAGATCCGCCGGTGGCGTTCGCCAAGCGCCTCGGGAAGCCGGCTGGGCAGATGGCCGTAAGGGACCCACGCCTCGTGGACCTGATCATAGAGCGCCTGCATGCGCCCGAGGTCCCAGCCGGCGCACGCCTGCCCCTCGGGCAGCAGCTCGAACACCTGGGCGTCCATCACCACCTTGCCGAGGGGGGTCAGGCCGCCGTTCTGGTCTTCGTTCAATCCGGGATAGCGCTTGTTCATGGGCCTTTCAGCCTCCTCTCCAGTTCCTGTTGCAGTTGTTCAAGGGCAAGATTGCGGATCTTCGCCGCCCCCTGGTGATAGTGCTGGACGGTACACGGCACCGGCTCGTGGAGCGCCCGCTCGGCGTCGTCGCGAAAGTCGACCCAGGCGACCACCGGCAGGTCGTAGAGGCTGGTGTCGACCACCGCCCACGCGTCCTCGTCGATCAGCAGCGCCAGTGGCGCCAGCCCCTCCAGCTCGATGCGGATCAGGCCGTGCAGCCGCCCGCGGTAGCGCCGCCAGGCGTTCCACAGCGCCGCCGGAATGCGCGACGGGAAACGATCCAGCACCGGCACTTCGAGCAGACGCCGATACATCGCCTCACCCGGTCAGCGCCGCGAAGACGTTGGGCAGCCGCTCCGGCAGCCGCGCGACGTTGTCGACGATGGAGTAGTGGTTCTCGCCGAAGATCCGCGCCACGTAGCGGTCGGCCTCGGGGTCGAGGGTCAGGCAGTAGGTGTGGATCCCCTGCATGGCCAGATCCTCCACCGCCTTCTTCGCATCGTGACGCAGGTACTGCGGGTCGCGCTCGTCGATGTCCGCCGGCTCGCCGTCGGTGACCAGCAGCACCAGCCGCTTCTGCGCGCTCTGCCGGGTGAGGTGCCGGCCTGCGTGGCGCAGCGCCGCCCCCATGCGGGTGGAGAGCCCCCCCTTCATGCCGGCCATCCTCGACTTGGCCTCGTCGTCGTAGCGCTCCTCGAAATCCTTGAAGCGGTAGTACTGCACGTCGTGGCGGCCGTCGGAGGCGAAGCCGTGGACCGCGAAGTTATCGCCGATGGAGTCGATCGCCCAGGCCAGCAGGCCGGCCGACTCACGGGTGAGGTCGAGGATCGAGGGCTGTTCGGCGAAACCCTCCTCCCCCTCGGCGAGCCCGCCGATCCGCTCGTTGGTCGACTCCGAGAGATCGAGCAGCAGCACGATGGAGAGGTCGCGGATGTGGCGGGTGATGCGGATGCTGATGCGCGGATCGGGCATGATCCCGCGGCGGATGTCGATCATCGCCCGCACCGCCGCGTTGAGGTCCAGCTCCTCGCCCTCCTCGTAGCCGCGGCGGCGCACGATGCCCTGCGGTTGCAGCGCGTCGATCAGGTGGCGGATGCGCGAGGCGATCGGCTTGTGCTTGGTGAGGATGGCGTCCATCACCTCCGGGTCGCCGCGCCCCTGGCGCCGCTCCACCACGGTGGCCCAGTCGGGGCGGGCGAGCTGCACGTGGTAGTCCCACTCGTCGTAGTGGTAGGGATCGGAGACCGGCTCCCGGCCCCACAGCTCGTTGAAGCTGACGGTAGCCTCGCCGGCGTCCTCGTAGGGCATGAACTCGGTGGCGCAGACCCAGATCTCCTGTGCATCGTCGCCGGCCAGTTCGCAATCCACCTCGTTGGCCATCTCGATCGCCGAGACGTACTTGCGCAGCTGCTGCCGGGTCGCCGGCAGGTAGTCGACACCCCGGGTGACGAACATATTCTCCGCGAACGCCCAGAGGTAGCGGTTGTCGTCGCGATAGGGGATCGGCCACTCGGAGAGCACCCGCACGCCGGGCAGTGGAGCGATGCCGGTGATCCGGTTGTAGAAGCCGACGCCGGCCAGCCAGCTCAGGTTGGGGGCGTAGGGGTCCGCCTCCAGCTTCGCGCGAAATTCGTCGGCGCTCTCCGCCACCACCGGCTCGGGATCGCGATACGCCGGGTCCATGATCGCGCGGGTCACCCGCAGCATGTAGTCCATCATCTCGTGGGGCCGGCCGTAGTCGTCTTCGCGGCCCGGCTCGGCGGTGAAGAAACGGAGCCACAGCTTGCGCAGCCCCGGAAAATCGCGATAGGCGAGATACTCGATGCGGGCATCCTCGAACAGCTCGATGAAGCGCATCTGCGCCTGCGACAGCTGCTCCGCCGAGATCGGATCGCGGGTGTAGACCATATGCGCGGCGGCGTGGGCCGCCGCGGCGCGGTAGATCTCCATGCCGTCGATGCCGCGGAACGGATCGAAGGCGTCGGGGATGTGGATCTGGAAATCCTCGATGAACGGCTTCAGCCCGCGGCGGGTCTCGTAGTCGCCGGCGGTGGGGCGCATCAGGAAGGCGCGCGCCCACAGCGCCCGCAGGTAGAAGTTGAGCTTGCGCTGGTTGTCGATAAAGAGCGTGCCGCGCCGCTCGCGCTGCAACACCGAACGGGAAGGCTCGGTCTGCAGGCCGAAGTAGGCCATCTGGCCGTCGAGGTCGCGCTGGTGCGCCTGCGCGCCCCACATCGCCCAGCGGCGCAGACCGCCCAGGGTCAATTTGGAGAGCAGCTCGTCGAGCACCTCCATCATCGGCCGCAGGCCGCGCGGCGCCTTCGCCGCCAGCTGGTGGAGCAGCTTCAGGTAGCTGCGCATCACCTCCGCATCGCCGAGCCGCCGGGCGGCCAGCGGCATGTTGCCCATCATCAGCGCGATCACCGTGCCGGAGGTGTGCGAGGCGAGTTTCATCAGCGCCTCGACGATATCGGGGACGATGTCCTCGCCCACCTCCTTGGCGACCCCCGGCATCTCCTGCACGTAGGCGAGCACCAGGTCCTCGCCGCGCCCCAGGGTGCACATCGCGCGCATCCCCTCCAGGTAGTTCTGCAGGCCACGCGGCGACATCACCCGCGCCGCCTCGTGGTAGGAGGACTCCAGCACCTCGCGGTGCTCGTGCTCCTCCTCGCGGAGACAGCTGACGTACTCCGAAAAATCGATGCTCATGACTCTCTCCATCCCGTCGATGCGTAGGTCGCCGATACTTCGGCGACGCGAGCGAGGGCACCCAAGGCCTCGTCGGCACCGACCCTACCGGAGGCACGCCGGCGTGGCTTTCGGAAGGTCTCTCGCCAACCTGGAAGGGAGGTGCCTCCGTTTGCGTCGCCGAGGTATCGGCGACCTACCGGAAGCCGACACGTAGGTCGCCGATACTTCGGCGACGTGAACGAGGGCACCCAACGTCCCGTCGGCACCGGCCCGACCGGAGGCACGCCGCCGCGGTATTCGGAAAGTCCCTCGGCAACCGGACAGGAACGTGCCCTCGTTCGCGTCGCCGCGGTAGCGGCGACCTACGTTCCGCCCAATCAGAAATAGGTATTGACCGCCGCGGTCAGGGTGTCGCGCATATCCGGGTCGTCGGTGAGCGGGGTCACCAGCGCCATCTCGCAGGCCGACTCGGCGTCGATCCCCTTGGCCACCAGCTGCGCGGCGTAGACCAGCAGACGGGTCGACATCCCCTCGTCCAGGCCGTGGCCCTTGAGGTTGCGCGAGCGCTGGGCGATCTGCACCAGCTTGTCGGCGAGCGCCTGGTCCACCCCGCCCTCGTGGGCGACGATGTCGGTCTCGATCTCGCCGCTCGGGTAGTCGAAGTCCAAGCCGCCGAAGCGCTGCTTGGTGGACTGCTTGAGGTCCTTCATCAGCGACTGGTAGCCGGGGTTGTAGGAGATGACGATCTGGAAGTCGGGGTGGGCCTGGACCAGCTCGCCCTTCTTCTCCAGCGGCAGCACCCGGCGGTGGTCGGTGAGCGGGTGGATCACCACGGTGGTGTCCTGACGCGCCTCCACCACCTCGTCGAGATAGCAGATCGCGCCGATCCGCGCGGCCACGGTAAGGGGGCCGTCCTGCCACTGGGTGCCGTTGATGTCGAGCAGGAAGCGCCCGACCAGATCGGAGGCGGTCATGTCCTCGTTGCAGGCCACGGTGATCAGCGGCTTGTTCAGCTTCCACGCCATGTACTCGACGAAGCGCGACTTGCCGCAGCCGGTGGGCCCCTTGAGCATCACCGGCATGCGCGCCGCATAGGCGGCCTCGTACTTCGCCACCTCGTTGCCCACCGCCCGGTAGTAGGGCTCGTCCTTGATCAGGTACTGATCGCAGTCGATCTCGCTCATGACCGTCACCTTCTGAAATTCTTTGATCGAAAAGTTCAACGCGGAGGTATCGGGGTGCCGTAGGGCGGATTAGCGCCAGCGTAATCCGCCGCTTCGGAGCTGCCTTCGGCGAAGGAGCCTCCGATCTCGGCGGATTACGCTGACGCTAATCCGCCCTACCCCCTCCCCTCGGGGAAGGCCCGCCATCGCGGCGGAGTCCTCCCACGAGAGGCGGTTAGCGGTCGTTACACCGGCTTACCGCGGTAGATCACCATCTCGGCGCCCTTGGACTGGGCGTAGTTGTCGTAGCCGACCAGCCGTACGTGGTTTTCGGGGTGCGCCTGGTGGCACGCCTCGGCCTCGGCGAGGATGCGGTCGACGTCGGTCTCGCCGAACATCGGCAGCTTCCACATGTACCAGTAGTGGCCGAAGGCGTTGGCCGGCTCGGTGTGTTCGATGGCCGGGTTCCAGCCCTTGCCGACGATGTACTCCACCTGCTTGCGGATGCGCCCGGCATCCATCTCGGTGAGGTAGGAGAAGGTCTCGAACTTGCGGCTGGTCACATCGCCAAGGCTCGACTGGTAGTCCTGCATTTCGCTCATGGGTCTTTCCTCTTTAAATTCGGTTTCGAATTCCTGTAGGAGCGGCCCCAGGCCGCGATGGCGCCCTTCACGATGCTCCCGCGAGGGTCGATGGGCAGCCCGCCGACCGTTGTGCCGGACGATGATTCGGCACTTCGCCCGATCGCGGCCTGGGGGCCGCTCCTACAGGGGGGTGCGGTGCGCGGTTATCTGTGGGCGACGTCGAGCTTGTCGACGGTGTCGAACTCGAACTTGATCTCCTTCCAGGTCTCCATCGCGGCCTTCAGCTCGGGGCTGTTCTCCGCCGCCGCGGTGAGCACCTCCTTGCCGTTCTTCTCCAGCTCCACCCCCTGGTTGCGCGCCTCGACGCAGCACTCCAGGGCGACCCGGTTGGCCGCGGCTCCCGCGGCGTTGCCCCACGGGTGGCCGAGGGTGCCGCCGCCGAACTGCAGCACCGAGTCGTCGCCGAAGATCGACACCAGCGCCGGCATGTGCCAGACGTGGATGCCGCCGGAGGCCACCGGCAGCACGCCGGGCATGTGACCCCAATCCTGGTCGAACATGATCCCGCGCGAACGGTCCTCCTTGACGAAGGCGTCGCGCATCAGATCGATCCAGCCGAGGGTCGCCTCGCGGTCGCCCTCCAGCTTGCCGACCACGGTGCCGGAGTGAAGGTGGTCGCCGCCGGAGAGGCGCAGCATCTTGGCCAGCACGCGGAAGTGGATGCCGTGGTTGGGGTTGCGGTCGAGCACCGCGTGCATCGCGCGGTGGATGTGCAGCAGCAGGCCGTTGTCGCGGCACCACTGGGCCAGCCCGGTGTTGGCGGTGAAGCCGCCGGTGAGGTAGTCGTGCATGATGATCGGCGCGCCCAGCTCCTTGGCGAATTCGGCGCGCTTGTACATCTCCTCGGGGGTCGGCGCGGTGACGTTGAGGTAGTGCCCCTTGCGCTCGCCGGTCTCCGCCTCGGCCTTGTGGATCGCCTCCATGACGAACTCGAAACGCTGGCGCCAGCGCATGAAGGGCTGGGAGTTGACGTTCTCGTCGTCCTTGGTGAAATCCAGTCCGCCGCGCAGACACTCGTAGACCGCACGGCCGTAGTTCTTGGCGGAGAGGCCGAGCTTCGGCTTGATGGTGCAGCCGAGCAGCGGACGGCCGTACTTGTTCATCTTGTCGCGCTCCACCTGGATGCCGTGGGGCGGCCCGTTGCAGGTGGTGACGTAGGCCAGCGGGATGCGCACGTCCTCCAGACGCAGCGAACGCACCGCCTTGAAGCCGAAGACGTTGCCCACCAGGGAGGTGAGGACGTTGACCACCGAACCCTCCTCGAACAGGTCGAGCGGATAGGCGATGAAGGCGTAGAAGGCGTCGTCGTTGCCCGGCACGTCCTCGATCGCGTAGGCGCGGCCCTTGTAGTAGTCGAGGTCGGTCAGGAGGTCGGTCCACACCGTGGTCCAGGTGCCGGTGGAGGACTCGGCGGCGACCGCCGCGGCGGCCTCCTCGCGCGGCACGCCGGCCTGCGGGATCACCTTGAAGCAGGCGAGGAAATCGGTGTCCTTCGGGGTGTAGTCGGGCATCCAGTACGTTTCGCGGTACTCTTTTACGCCCGCGTCATAGGTCTTGGCCATTGCTCATCCTCTCTGGATTGGTGGAGGCTTTCCCCGGCCGGACCGCGCTCGCCGCCCGCTACCGGAAAGCCTTCGCTGTGGTTCGTGATCGACGGGTCGCTTGCGCGACGAATGGGGCCCGTTCGATCGCCTGCGAGAGGAGTATGGTGAGCGCTTGACGACAAATAAAATTGATTATAAATATTCTAAACATTAACTTTTGTTTATAGTCAATCCAATCCCCCAAAGACCCCAAAACCACCATGCATTTCACCTTTCAGCAGTTGCGCATCTTCGACTCGGTGGCGCGCCACCGCAGCTTCACCCGCGCCTCGCAGGAGCTCTTCCTCACCCAGCCGGCGGTCTCGATCCAGATCAAGCGGCTGGAGGAGAACGTCGGCCACCCGCTGATCGAGCAGGTGGGCAAGCGGCTCTTTCTCACCACCGCCGGCGAGGAGCTGCACCGCGCCGCCCGCGAGATCCTCGACCGGCTGATCGAGCTGGAGGGGAACCTCGACGAGCGCCACGCCAAGGTGCGCGGGCCGCTGCGCATCTCGGTGGTGACCACCGCCAAATACTTCATGCCCCACCTGCTCGGGGCGTTCCTGCGCGAGCACCCCGACGTCGAGCCGAGCTTGACCGTCACCAACCGCGCCAAGGTGCTCGATCGGCTGCGCGAGAACCTCGACGACCTGGTGGTCATGGGACAGGTGCCCGACGAGCTGGAGCTGAACGCCAGCCGCTTCCTCGACAACGATCTGGCGGTGGTGGCCCACCCCGACCACCCGCTGTGCAAACGCAAGCGGGCGATCCCGTTGGAACGGATGCTGGAGGAGCGTTTCCTGGTCCGCGAGGCGGGTTCGGGGACCCGCTCCGCGGTCGACCGGCTGTTCGCCGGGAAGGGGCTGCGTATCACCCCCTACATGGAGCTGGGCAGCGGCGAGGCGATCAAACAGGGGGTGATGGCCGGGCTCGGCGTGTCGGTGCTGTCGACCCTCAGCTTCCGCCTGGAGCAGGCCTCGGGGCTGCTCGCGGTGCTCAAGGTGGAGGGGTTTCCGCTGGTGCGCCCGTGGCACTGCGTCCATCCCAAGGGGAAACGGCTGTCGAAGACCGCGCGGACCTTTCTCGATTTCCTGCTCAACCGCGGCGAGGGGCTGCTGGAGGCGACCGATCGATCCGCGTGACGGGTGGATTTACAAATGCAAATACTGGCGATAAGAACAATTAACTTTGGAGTGTCGCCGCTTTCCACTAGGCTCGTTGGGAACCACCCTACGTAATGCTCGGCGGCGGCGGGAAGCCGACGGGTCTCGGGAGCAGGCTTGAGGCCGCGTAGGAGCGGCCCCGAGGCCGCGATGGCGCCCTTTCCGCCGACCTCCGCGGGTCTCTCCCGGGCACGGCGCTCCGCAGCATCGCGGCCTTGGGGGCCGCTCCTACCGGCGGGGGAAGGAACCGTCGCCTGCGGGGGGTCTTCCTACCCTACGTATTCGCTTCGAGGGGGAGATTCGGTCCACGGAGGGCATCCCCCCGCAGAGGTAACCAGATGATCGTACTGCCGAGCGGGCTGGTCGTCGGCATCACCAGCGAACGGGCCCGCTACCACGCCACCCGCCAGGGCATCCGGGTCAGCGCCGAGACGCCGGTGGAGACGCTGTGGCGGCTGGTCGACGTCGTCTACCTCGACGGCGACCCCGAGGGCCCCTCGCGCCGCCACCGCTTCACCGGCCACACCCTCGCCGAGGGGGGGTGGCTGGCGCGCTGGAAGGCCGCCGACCGCGCCGCCTTCCGCGACTGGCTGCAACGCAGCGAGCAACGGCGCGAGATCGAGGGCGCGCGGCGCAAGATCATCTACGACACGCTGCCCCAGGGGGTGCTCAGCCACCCCGCGCCGGAGCGCCTGTTCAGCGTGCTGCGCCGCCGGGTGATGGCGATGGAGACCGCCGCCGCCCCCGCCGCGCAGTGGCGCAACACGCTGCTCAACCTCACCCGCGAGGGGCTGCGCGAGGAGGAGCTGCGTTGGTCCGGGGTGCTCGACTTCCTCGACGGTGAAGCCGCCGAGCGAACCGACAAGATCAACCGCGAGGAGGTGATCTCGCGCATCGACTTCTCGCCGCTGCGCCTGGAGCTGACCACCGAGCTGATCCGCGACCTCCAGCCCCGCCTCCCCTTCAACGAGACCGCCGCGCTGCTCGATTGCCGCGAGCTCGCCGGCAGCGGACTGCGCGGCAAGGCCGGCGAGGTGGCGGTGGTGCGCCACCTCGCCCTCCCCCTGCACTACCGGGTCGGCTACCTCAAGGCCCCCGCCGCCGCCGCCCCGTGCCGCTGGTTCGCCCTCGACCCCTACGGCCGCGCGGTGAGCGAACCCGGCGACCCGGCGCAGGCCGACTACCCCGATGCCGCCGGCGCCATGGCCGCCGCCGCCCGCCACGCCCGCCACCACTACGGCCTGCGCAACGGCATGCACCCCAGCGACAAGTACGCCTTCATGACCCTGCACGGCGGCGAGGCCTACCGCGAATGGCTGCTCACCCTGCCGGAGTACGCACCGTCGCACTTCACCCCGCACTTCACCGAACGCAACGTGCTGCTCCACTTCCGCACCAAGGAGCGGCGCGATCTGGACGGAAAGCGGCTGCTGCACATCGAGGAGATCCAGAGCGACTGGCACCAGCAGGCCGCCCGCGCCGCCCGCGGCCACCCCTGGCGCACCTCGATCCCGCGCGCGCCGTTCACCCGCGAGTGGCCGCTGCTGGCCCTCAAGCTGATCCTGATCCACGCCGTGGAGCGGGGCTGCGCCGGGCTCTCGTGGACCCCGGGAGCGATCCAGCAGCTGCGTTTCCAGAGCGACGCGCCGGCGCTCGCGCGGCTCTACGACCGCGACATCCCCCGTTACCTGGCGCGCCTCGCGCGCCCCTGGGAGGGGCGCATCGGCACCACCCGCATCGCCACCCGCGAGCCGTGGATCAGCGCCTGGCGCAGCGGCGCCTACTGGTCGGTGCGCGACAAAGGGGGGCGCTTCACCACCCGCAAGCGGCTCTCCAAGGAGCAGGCGGTGGCGCTATGCGACCGCCACAGCCGCCGCCTGGTGCTGGAGGTGCCGCGCTTTCTGATCCCGCAGGGGATGCGCGAACGGATCGCCACCGACGGCCTGCCGCGCTTCGGCGAACGCTTCGTCGAAAAGGCACGCAATCCGCTCCACGAACGCGGCCTGCTCCCCCGACCGGATGCCCCGTAGGGTGCCACCGGATCTCAACGCCGGCACCCGCGCCAATCGACACGCCGTTGCCGACCGAAAGGCCCGGTGGGTTACGGCGCGCACCGACATCGGGGCAACCCCAACCGTCGAACCGTTGCGCGCCTAACCCACCCTACGTCTCACTCAGGGTGCGAAGTGTCGAACCGTCCGTACCGCCCGGCGGGTGCTCTCCCGCTCACGGCAGGTCGGTGTCGCCGACAAATGCCGACCATCGTTTCCCCGGATGAGACGACCCCGGTAGAATCCGTGCGGTGACGGCAAAAGGACGGGCGAAAATTGGGGAGGCAATCCATATGAACAAAGAACAAGCGCAAACGTTCGCCGAAGAGTGGATTGACGCCTGGAATTCCCATGATCTCGACGAGATCCTGTCCCACTACAGCGACGATTTCGAGATGTCGTCCCCGGCGATCATCCAACTCACCGGGGAGGCCAGCGGCGTACTTCGGGGAAAGGCCGCCGTCGGTGAATACTGGTCGGCTGCGTTGAAGAAATTCCCGGATCTGAAGTTTACGCTGCGGCACACCCTTTGCGGCGCGAACAGCGTGGCCCTCATCTACGAGGGGGTTCTGGGCCTTTCAAACGAGGTGTTTCACTTCGGAGAGGATGGAAAGGTCATCCGCGCCTACGCCCACTATGATCTCTGACGCTCCCGCGCCCACCGCACCGATCCATCCGTGATCCCGGGAACGCCCCGATACCCCCATGACCTCCACCCTGCGCCCCCTGCTGCTGCCGATCCGGCCGACGGTCCTGCTCAAGTACCTCGGCCAATTGGCGCTCCCCCTCAGCGTGCTGCTGGCGGTGCCGGTGGCGGTCGCCCTGCTCTGCGGCGAGGAGGCCTTCGCCCTGCGCCTCACCCTCGGCGCGCTGTTGCCCACCGCGCTGCTCTCGCTGGCCGGGCGCCTCCCCTCGCCCACCGCGCCGATCCAGCCCAACGAGGCGCTGGCGCTGTCGGCGATCAGCTTCCTGCTCGCCCCCCTGTCCCTGGTCTACCCGCTGTCCGCCCAGGGGATCGCACCGCTCGACGCCCTGTTCGAGGCGGTCTCCGGGGTGACCACCACCGGGCTGACCACCCTCGGCAGCCTGCAGGGGCTCGACCCCGCGCTGCTCTTCACCCGCGCCTGGCTGCAGTGGTTCGGCGGCCTCGGCGTGGTGGTGCTCACCCTGGCGCTGCTCGCCGGCCCCGGCCCGGAAACCAGGCGGCTCGCCGGAGCGACGTGGGAGGAAGACGACCTGGCGGGGAGCACCCGCGCCCACGCCCGGCGGGTGCTCACCGTCTACGCGACCCTCACCGCCGCCGGCGTGCTGCTCCTCGCCGCGCTCGGCCTCTCGCCGTTCGAGGCGCTGCTGCACACCCTTACCGCGGTCTCCACCGGCGGCTTCTCGCCCTTTGACGCGAGCCTCGGCGGGATGACGCCGCGCGCGGTGAGCGGGGTGATGGTGCTGATGTTCTGCGGCGCGTTGCCGCTGACCCTGCTCCACCCCTCGCCGGGCTGGGCGCCGTGGCGCAACGTCGAGTTCCGCGCGCTCGCCGTGGCTTCCCTCGGCGTCGCCGCGCTGCTCTGGTGGTGCTCGGATCTCACCCCGTTCGCCGCGCTGTTCCAGGCCATCTCGGCGCAGACCGGCACCGGCTTCTCGACGGTGTCGATCGCCGCCCTGCCGGCGGATGCCAAGGGGGTGCTGATCCTCTCCATGTTCATCGGCGCCGGGGTCGGCTCCACCGCCGGCGGGATCAAGCTGCTGCGGCTGCTGATCCTGCTGCGGATGTTCCAGCTGATGCTGCTGCGCACCCGCCTGCCGCGCCACACCGTGCTCCCGCCGTCGGTCGGCGGCCACCGCCTGGAGGAGACCCAGATCACCCGCGCACTGCTGATCATCGCGCTGTTTGCGGTGCTCGTCTTCCTCTCCTGGCTCCCCTTCCTCGCCGCCGGCCTGCCCCCCCTGGACGCGCTGTTCGAGGTGGTCTCCGCCACCGCCACCGTCGGCCTCTCCACCGGCATCAGCGCCCCCGACCTGGACCCGCTGCTCAAGGGCGTGCTGATCTTCGACATGCTGGCCGGCAGGGTGGAGATCCTGGCGCTGCTGGTGCTCCTCGCGCCTGGCTCCTGGATCAGACCCGGCCAATAGTTTACCAATTCACTATTGAATACCCGGAAACCGCCCCCCATACTCCTTCGGCAACGGGCCCCGCGCGGGCTACAACCCACCCAGCATGAAGAAGAAGGAGTCGCCCCATGGCCGCCATCACCCTCAAAGGGAACCCTTGCAACACCAACGGCGAGCTGCCCGCCGTCGGCACCGCCGCCCCCGACTTCACCCTCGTTGCCGCCGATCTGAGCGATGTCTCACTGGCCAGCTATGCCGGCAAGAAGAAGCTGCTCAACATCGTCCCCAGCCTCGACACCCCGGTCTGCGCCACCTCCACCCAGAAGTTCAATGCCGCCATGGCCGGCAAGGAGGACGCGGTGGCGCTGGTGGTCTCCGCCGACCTGGTATTCGCCCAGAAACGCTTCTGCGGCGCCGAGGGGATCGACAACGTGGTCACCCTGTCGATGATGCGCGACCGCAACTTCGCCCGGGACTACGGCGTGCTGATCACCGACGGCCCGCTGGCCGGGCTGTGCGCCCGCGGCGTGGTGGTGACCGATGCGGACAACCGGGTGGTTTACACCCAGTTGGTGCCGGAGATCGGCGAGGAGCCGGACTACGACGCCGCCCTCGCCGCCCTCGGCTGAAAACGGTGACCGCACGCGACGCGCGGCGGTGAACGCAGAAGGCCCGGTCGCAGGACCGGGCCTTTTTTTGATGGTTGCGTCTCCAACTCCGGGAATCGCGCTGTTAGAATGCCCGCCGCGCCCCGGTGGCGAAACTGGTAGACGCAAGCGACTTAAAATCGCTCGACGCAAGTCGTGCCGGTTCGATTCCGGCCCGGGGCACCATCTTCTTCCCTCTTTGCACGACCCGTCCTCCACGCCGTGCCACATCCATCGCGGCCTCGGGGCCGCTCCTACAGCGGCCAACAAGCCTCCCCGCGTTCGCATTCCCAATTTCTCGAAATAAAAACGCGAAAGCCCCCCTCGGCCTGTGGCCGAGGGGGGCTTTCGCGTTTTTATTTGGAGCGGGAAACGAGACTCGAACTCGCGACCCCAACCTTGGCAAGGTTGTGCTCTACCAACTGAGCTATTCCCGCATTGTATGGAGGCTGAGCCCGGAATCGAACCGAGGTACACGGCTTTGCAGGCCGCTGCATAGCCACTCTGCCACTCAGCCTAAGTTTTCCGAACCGCCACCCCGTTTCGAACCGGGGCGACGCCTCTGAAAATTGAAAACCCCGGCCGTTCAACCGGGGTCTTCGGAATCCTGGAGCGGGAAACGAGACTCGAACTCGCGACCCCAACCTTGGCAAGGTTGTGCTCTACCAACTGAGCTATTCCCGCCCGAAGAGGCTGCATATTTTATGCACGCGGACTTCGATGTCAAGCGTTTGCAACAGAGAATTCTTCAGCCCTTCTTCAGCTCCGGCCAGGCGGCACGCAGGTAGATCATCATCGACCACAAAGTGAGGCCCGCCGCCACCTGGAGCAGGAGCACCCCGGCGGGCTGCACCGGCAGGCCGAGGAGCGGTTCGCGGTAGAGCAGCAGCAGCAGCGCCAGCATCTGCGCGGCGGTCTTCACCTTGCCGACGTAGGAGACCGCCACCGCCGCCCGCTTGCCGATCTCGGCCATCCACTCACGGAGCGCGGAGATGACGATCTCGCGGCTGACGATCACCAGCGCCGGCAGCGCCACCCACGGCGAGGGGTCGGCCTGGACGATCAGCACCAGGGCGACGGCCACCATCACCTTGTCGGCGACCGGATCGAGAAAGGCGCCAAAGCGGCTGGTGAGTCCCATCCTGCGCGCCAGATAACCGTCGAGCCAGTCGGTGAAGCCGGCGGTCATGAAGGTCAGCGCCACCGCCTCATTGGCCCACGGATAGGGCAGATAGAAGAAGAGAACGAACAGCGGGATCAGCGCGAGGCGCAGAAGGGTAAGCTGGTTGGGGAGGTGGAGCTGCATCAGTGGTCGGGGTCTTCGTGGAAGGCGTCGTAGACCTTCTGCGCCAGGGCGCGGCTGATCCCCGGCGCCTTGGCCAGGTCTTCGACCCCGGCACGGGCGATCTCCTGCAGGCCGCCGAACTGCCTGAGCAGCTGCTGGCGCCGCTTCGGTCCCATACCGGGGATCCCCTCAAGGGGCGAGCTGCGGCGCGTCTTGGCGCGACGCTGGCGGTGGCCGGTGATGGCGAAGCGGTGCGCCTCGTCGCGGATCTGCTGGATCAGGTGGAGGGCCGGGGAGTCGGCCGGCAGTATAAGGGGGCTCCTGCGGCCGGACAAGGAACCGGAGAGGAACAGCGTCTCCTCACCGGGCCTGCGCGCCTCCCCCTTGGCCACCCCCACCAGGGCGATATCGAGCATCTGCAACTCCTCCAGGACCTCTTCGGCCACCCCCATCTGCCCCTTTCCGCCATCGATGAAGAGGATGTCGGGGACCCTGCCCTCGCCCGCCTTGATCTTGGTGTAGCGACGGGTCAGCGCCTGGCGCATGGCGGCATAATCATCGCCCGGCGTGATGTCATTAATATTGAAGCGGCGGTAGTCGGACTTGAGCGGCCCCTCGCCGTTGAACACCACGCAGGAGGCGACGGTGGACTCGCCCATGGTGTGGCTGATGTCGAAACACTCCATCCGGACGATCGGCTCGTCCAGGCCGAGGATCTGCTGCAGCAACTGGTAGCGGCGGTTGATCCCGGCACGGCTGGCGAGGTGGGCCTGCAGGGCATTCTCGGCGTTGCTCACCGCCATCTTCAGCCAGCGGGCGCGGTCGCCGCGCAGGCGATGGGTGATCGCCACCTTGCGCCGTGCCTGCTCGCCGAGGGCGTGCTCCAGCAACTCCCGCTCGTCCAGGGCGACGTTGACCAGAATCTCCGCCGGCGGCGGGTGGCCCAGGTAGTACTGGGAGAGGAAGGCGGAGAGTACCTCGGCGGTGTCGCTCCCCTCGGGCATCTTCGGGAAGAACGCCTTGTTGCCGAGGTTGCGCCCGGCGCGGACGAAAAAGAGCTGGACGCAGCCGACGCCACCCCCGGCGGTGACCGCGACGATGTCGAGATCCCCACCCTCCCCCTCCACGTACTGGCGCTCCTGCACCCGGCGCAGGCTGACGATCTGGTCGCGATACTCCGCCGCCTCCTCGAATTCCAATCGCTGGGATGCCGCCTCCATCCGCTTCACCAGCTCGTCGATCACCCGGTTGTTCTTCCCCTCCAGAAAGAGCACGGTGTGGCGCACGTCGTCGGCGTAGCCCTGTGGGGTGATCTTGCGCACACACGGTGCGGTACAGCGCTTGATCTGGTACTGGAGACAGGGGCGGGAGCGGTTGCGGAAGAAGCTGTCCTCGCATTGGCGGACACGGAACAGCTTCTGCAGCAGGTTGAGGCTGTCGCGCACCGCCAGCGCCGAGGGGAAGGGGCCGAAGTAGCGCCCCTTGCCGCGCCGCGCGCCGCGATGGACCGTGAGACGCGGATATTCGCCGTCGGAGAGGTAAATGTAGGGGTAGCTCTTGTCGTCGCGCAGCAGCACGTTGTAGCGCGGCCGATGCTCCTTGATCAGCGACTGTTCGAGGATCAGCGCCTCGGTCTCGGTGTTGGTGACGGTGATCGCCATGTCCCGGACATGGGAGACCAGGGCGTGGGTCTTGATGGTCAGGCCGCTCTTGCGGAAGTAGCTGGAGACCCGCTTCTTCAGGTCCTTCGCCTTGCCCACATAGAGGATCTCCCCCCCTTCGCCGAGCATGCGATAGACGCCGGGGCGGTGGGTAAGGGTCTTGAGGAAAGGCTGGGGATCGAAGGAGGGGATGGGCTCGGACATCGGTTTGGGCGTCGGGGACTCGCAACGAGCCGAAATAGAACGAACCAGCTACGCCAGCAACCCGCGCGCACGTTCGAACACCTGATGAAACATCACCTCGGTCAAGCGCTTCGTCTGCGTGTTGTAGCGGCTGCAGTGGTAGGAGTCGAGCAGGTGCCGACCGTCCGGCAGGGCGTGCAGCACATTGTGGCCGAACTTGTAGGCGGCCGCCTTCAACCCGAGGGAACGCAGCACCGCGTTGTGGGCAAGTGAACCGAGGGCGAGGATCACCGCCCCCGCCGGCAGATCGGCCAGCTCCGCCCGCAGGAACGGGTTGCATTGGCGCACCTCCGGTCCCGTGGGCTTGTTCTGCGGCGGCAGGCACTTGACCGCGTTGGTAATCCGGCAGCCGGTCAATTCGAGACCGTCACCGAGTGCGGTGGAGTGCGGATGATTGCCGAAACCGAAACGGTGGAGGGTGTCGTAGAGCAGCACGCCGGCGTAGTCGCCGGTGAATGGACGACCGGTGCGGTTGGCACCGTGCATCCCCGGGGCGAGGCCGACCACCAACAGCCGTGCCCGATCGTCACCGAAGGGGGCCACCGGACGGGCGTGGTAACCGGGATGTTCGCCCTGCACCTCATCGAGGAAGGCGGCGAGACGGGGACAGGCGCGGCAGTCGCCGTCAAACCAGTCGCGTTTGCTCATGACGGAGTCGGCCAGGGAGAGTCAGATAGGGACGGGAGTTTACCACAGCAGCCAAACCGGCCAGCGGCAAACGGAAAAACGAACAGCCGGCGGCGCACCCGCCTACTTGACCTCTTTCGGGCCTTCGATGATGCCGTGACGAATCGCCAAATGGGTGAGTTCCACGTCGTTGGCCACCGCCAGCTTGTCGTAGAGGCGATATCGGTAGGTGCTGACGGTCTTCGGACTGAGACAGAGCTTGTCGGAGATCTCCTGGGTCTTCTGCCCCTGCGTGACCATCAGCAGCACCTGCATCTCGCGCTGGGAGAGCTTATCGAAGGGAGAACCGCTCTTGCCCGCGATGGTGGAGAGTGCCAGGCGCTGGGCGATGTCGGTGCCGATGTAGCGCTCCCCCAGGCAGACCGATCGAATCGCGTCAACCATCTCCTCCACCGCACACCCCTTGGTCAGGTAACCGGAGGCGCCGGCCTGGAGCAGGCGGCTGGGATAGGGCTCCTCGTCATGCACCGATAGGATGATGATCTTCAATGCGGGGTAGAGGCCGAGCAGCTTGCGGGTCGCCTCCAATCCCCCCATTCCGGGCATGGTGACATCCATCAGGATCACGTCGGGCTGACGCTTCTTGACCAGTTCCAGCGCCTCTTCACCACTGTTTGCCTCGCCCACCACCTTGATCCCGGAGGCGTCATCGAGGATGCGTAATATGCCGGTTCTTACCAGTTCGTGATCATCGACCACCAGAACGTTAATCATCCTTCCCCCTAAGGCACCGAAACTCAGCATCTGCTCCCGAAAAGCGCTGACCGACAACAGCCGTGCCACAGGTCAAAAAATTAATCATGGCTTTCCGCACACAAGGAGCATCGGCGATTATTCACTTTCGCGCCGATCACGGCAACCCCTAATTTCCATTTGAAATCCGGCAGTTAGAATCCCACCCCCCTCATCAACAAATGCTTACAGACGATGTAATCTTTTTCTTACACAGACGACAGCCTAAAGCCTACGTAAAAACACCCGCCATCAACGCTTTGTAGAATATCGCCTATTCCCTTTGCAGGAAATTGCCTACCCCTTCCACCCCACAATCCGCCGCAACTCGACCGCCGCCTCGGAAACCAGGGGAAGAATATCGAGAGAGCAGATGATCCGACAACCGCAGATCCCATCCCGCCACGGGATCCACTGCGCAGACTCCGCACCGTACCACCGGCTCGTCTCGTCGAGCAATCGCCTGGAGGCCTCCCCCTCCTGCCCCGCCGCGGTCCCTCGCCGGGGCACCCAGCAGAGAAACGGTGCCCCGCGGCGGCTCAACCGACTGAGCACCTCAACGATGGGCGACAACTCCAACTGAACCGGATCCACCAGAACGAGATCCTCTCCCGCGCCGTCCTGGATGCCGCAATAGCCGTCACCTTCCAGCACCTCCACACCGTCCATCGCGGAAAAATGGGCCTGTAGCGCGTCGACGACCGGTGGGGAACGCTCCCACAAACGCATCACCGGAACGCCGCCGGCGGCGGAAACGATTCGATGGACCAGCAGACTCGAACCGGGATAGAGAGAACCGGGGATCGGCGGACACTCCCCCAGGGCATGCACCCAATAGGACGTCAGGGGAGATGCGGCGGGCGGGGGATGGCTCATCACTCCCGCACCGAGACGCCATTCGCCTCCCACCGCAAGCTGGTAGATGGGGTAACCGGTATGAGTCTCGGCGTAGGAGAAACCGCCTCCCTTCGCCGCCTTCCATCGAACGACATGGGCGAGAAGCGCGTGCTTGAAGAGATCGCCGGGATTGCCGACCTTGAGACGATGATCGTAGTCGGTCGTGGCGTTCATGGGGACAGCATAGCGCCGGGAATGGCGGGCCCTTTCCAAGGACGGCAACGCCGCATGAGCGCATCGGGGAGGACTCCCGCAGGGTGTACAGCCCCGCAATCGATGGCCCTTTCAGCGATACAGCGGACAGGAGACATCCCTGGAGATCGACTTCAGTTCGAGATAGGTGTGCAGGAAGGAAAACAGCGAATCCGGAATCCGCTCGCCCCCAGCGAGCCACCCATCCACCTCCGACTCGGGGACGTCGATCAGCGCAGCCAGCCGCGGGACAGACAGGCCCGCCTGCCGCATCAGGTCATCCAACTGCTCACTACGATTCATCGAGAACGACCCGCGTCACCCCATACCGCCGCGGATCGCGTACAACACAATCCCGACCACGACTGCCAGCACGATCAGTTCGATCACGGGCCGCTCCCCAATATCTTGTGGATCAGTATTTTAATTAACTCTTATCTGGCTGCCTAGGTAATTTTCCCCACCCGCCAATCCGCCGCCGATTCGCCGATAGCGGTCGCTATCGGCGAATCGGCGGCGGATTGAAGGGAAAGGGAGATAGAATGCTTCCATCCGATCCACGACACCCCGGCACCCCCTTGATCGACGTACTCCTGCAGATGGCCGCGCTGATCGCCTGCGGCTCCCTCTGGCGCCGCTTCCACCCCCTGGGCCTGGATGCGGACACCATGCGACGGGCGCTTACCGGGCTGGTCTACGTCCTGCTGCTGCCTGCGCTGGTATTGTCGGTGTTGTGGCAGACACCGATCGGCGCGGAGAGCGCGCTGATTGCCCTCGCCGCGGCAGGCGGGGTGTTGGTCGCCCTGGCGGCTGCCTGGGGAATCTATCGCCTCACCCCGCTCGACGCCCACCGGCGGGGCGCGCTGATCCTCGCCGCGGCCTTCCCCAATGCCACTTATATGGGGCTGCCGGTACTCTCCACCACCTTCGGCGACTGGGGCAAGGGGGTGGCAATCCAATTCGATCTGTTCGCTTGCACGCCGCTGTTACTCACCGTGGGCATCCTGCTGGCGCGAGCCCACGGCAACGGGGGAGATGGAGAAAATCCGCTGCGCGCCCTGGCCAAGGTCCCGCCGCTGTGGGCAGCGGCGGCGGCCCCGCTACTCAACCTCGGCGGGGTGCCGATGCCGCCGCTGCTCGTCGACCTGCTGAAGATGATGGGCGGAGCGGTGGTACCGTTGATGCTGATCGCCGTCGGCATGGGGCTACGTTGGGAGAGCCTGCTCCCGGAGCGCCTGCCGGTGCTGCTGCCGGTGCTGTTGCCGACGCTCACCATCCGACTGCTGCTGATCCCGCTACTGGTGTGGCAGATGGCGGGATTTGCCGGTGTCGAGGGACAAACCCTCACCGCGGTGGTGCTGGAGGCGGCAATGCCGAGCATGGTGCTCGGCATCGTGCTCTGCGACCGCTACCACCTCGACACCGCGCTCTACGCCATGGCGGTGACGATCTCGACAGCGCTGAGCCTGTTCACGCTGCCGTTCTGGTTCGGGCTGGCCGGAGGGTGACAGGTGACAGGTGACAGGTGACAGGTGACAGGTGACAGGTGACAGGTGACAGGTGACAGGTGACAGGTGACAGGTGACAGGTGACAGCAAGAGGATGTCGCTGTTTGATTTCCCGTCAATCCCTATCTGATATTTTTCTCATTTTCCCGAAACTTTTCCGATTTACCGGCTTTTCCCAAGCTGCTCCGTCCTGTCACCTGTCACCTCACACTAGACCCGTACGATCGCCCCTCGCAGGATCCGCCGCACCTTCGCCATCCCCGCCTCCAGACAGCGTTCGATCTCCTCCATGGTGATCTCGCCCTCGGAAAGCCCGGCCCCCCAATTGGCGGAGACCGCGCAGCAGGCGTAGCGGATGCCCAGTTCGCGGGCCAACGCCGCCTCCGGCATGCCGGTCATGCCCACCATGTCGCAACCGTCGCGCCGCAGCTTGCGGACCTCCGCGGCGCTCTCCAGCCGCGGCCCCTGGGTGGCACCGTAACAACCGCCGTCATGGGCCTCCACCCCCGCCGCCGCCGCCGCCGCGCCGAGCACGCCACGCAGGGTTGCGTCGTAGGGTTCGGTAAAGTCGACGTGGGTGACGTGGTCGAGCCCCTCCTCATAATAGGTGTGGCTCCGCCCGTAGGTGTAATCGATGATCTGGTCGGGCACGCAGACCATCGCCGGCCCCATGAACTCGCTGATCCCGCCCACCGCGGCGGCAGCGAAGATCGCGCGCACGTCCGCCTGATAGAGCGCCCACAGGTTGGCGCGGTAGTTCACCCGGTGGGGAGGGATGCGATGGGGATTGCCGTGACGGGCCAGAAAGAGCACCTCCCGCCCCTCCAGGCGCCCGCGCACCAGCGGGGAGGACGGCTCGCCGAAGGGCGTGGTAACCATCTCCTCTCCTTCGATCTCCAACCCCTCCAATCGGGTCAAGCCGGTCCCGCCGATAATCGCCACTTTACTCATCGAATCGCTCCGCTAGCGCCAAAAACCTGGAGGAAGGATATACCAACAGGGCGACGAGATCCGATCCCTCTCTTCGCCTTGTCGCCCCCGCGTCATCCGGCAATACTGTGGACAGATCCTTTGGCAGCTCTTCATGACCCGACGCCTGCTCCAACTGGTTTGGCTACTCCTACCGCTGCTGGCGTCGGCGGCCCCCCCTGCGGCCGACACCCCCCTCTGGTTCTCCGCGGAGGGGCGGGTGATCCTCCACTTCTTCTGGTCCTCCCGTTGCCCCCACTGCCAGGCGGCGAAACCCGTGGTGGAACGGATCGCGCAATCCCATCGCGACTGGCTGGAACTGCGCGCTTACCAGGTCGACGGCAATGCCGCCAACATCCGCCGCTACGTGGAGATGGCCGGCGCGCTGGGAGAGGATGCCCGTTCGGTGCCGGCGTTCCTCTTCTGCGGCGCCATGCAGGTCGGCTATACCGACGGACCAACCGGAGAACGGGGGCTGCTGGAAGCGCTGGAGCAGTGCAGGGACGGCTATCGCCCGACCGCGGGGCCGTTGCAACTGCCCGGCGTCGGCCGGATCGATCCCGCCCACTGGTCGTTGCCGCTACTCACCATCACCATCGCCGCCCTCGACGCCTTCAACCCCTGCGCCTTTTTCGTGCTGCTGTTTCTGCTCAGCCTGCTGATCCACCTCAAGAGCCGCCGGCGCATGGCCCTGGTGGGCGGACTCTTCGTCGCCACCTCGGGACTGCTCTACTTCCTCTTCATGGCCGCCTGGCTCAACCTCTTCCTGTGGGCCGGCGAGCTGCGCTGGGCGACCCTCGCGGCCGGCGTGCTCGCCTTGCTCATCGCCGCCCTCAACATCAAGGACTTCTACACCCCGGCGCTCGGCCCTTCCCTATCCATGGACGAGACGCACAAGGGGCGACTCTTCCAGCGCATTCGCCGATTGGTTGGACACAGCCGCTGGCCCGCCCTGATCGCCGCCACCATGCTCCTGGCGGTCGCCGCCAACAGCTACGAGCTGCTCTGCACCGCCGGCTTCCCCATGGCCTACACCCGCATCCTCACCCTGCAGGGGCTGGAGCCGGCCGCCTACTACGGCTATCTGGCGCTCTACAATCTGATCTACGTGGTACCGCTGGCGGCGATCACCGCGGCATTCACCTGGAAGATGGGTTCACGCAAATTGAGCGAACGGGAAGGGAGGCTGCTGAAGCTGGCCGCGGGAAGCATGATGGGGACGTTGGGCGGGGCGCTGTTGCTGGCCCCTGAACTGCTGAGCGGCCCGCTCGGCGCGATGGGACTGATCGCCGCGGCGCTGGGGTTCACCGCGCTGCTGGCCCTGGTGGAGCGGCGCACGAGGAGGGTTGCCGGAGAGCATGGAGACGGCAGATAGGAGGGTTCCCGCCTGCCGCCCGATCCGATCAGGACGATAGGCGCTTGCGCGGCAGGTAGCCGTGCTCCTCCAGGAACAGGACGATCCGCTCGACGCTCTCTTCCGCGCTGAAGAGACCGGTGTCGAGGATCAACTCCGGCTCCTCCGGCTCCTCGTACGGAGAGGTGACACCGGTGTAGTCGCTCACCTCGCCCGCCCGCGCCTGGGCATAGATTCCCTTCGGATCGCGCTGCTCGCACACATCCAGGGGGCAGCGGCAGTAGATCTCGACGAAATTGCCGCGACCGAACAACCGGCGCAGCTTGGCGCGGTCCTCGCGGAACGGGGAGATGAAGGCGGCCAACACCGTGGTGCCGGTATCGAGGAGCAGCCGCGACATCTCGCCGATGCGGCGGATGTTCTCGTGGCGATCCTCCGGCGAATAGCCGAGGTCCCGGCAGAGCCCCTCACGCACGTTCTCGCAATCGAGGACGTAACTCGGCGATCCCAACTGGTGGAGGCGGGTCTCCAGGGCATGGGCGATGGTCGACTTGCCCGAGCCCGAAAGCCCGGTAAACCAGAGGACCGCGCTGCGGACCGCCTCGCCTGCCGGATGTGGATCCACCGAAAAGATACCGTTTTCCCAGAAAGGAGTGTCGCTGTTTTTGATCACGTTCGCAGTCCCTTGCGCATGGGGGGCTTCCGCCCGGGGGGAGCCCCGTTAACTCAGGAATCAGATGGCCAGGCGTTGGACGCGGCGACCGCCGTAGAGCAGATTCACCACCGCCCGCGTACCCATGATGGCGGTGAACATCGAGGTGGCGATACCGATCGACAGGGTCACCGCAAACCCCTTGATCGGACCGGTGCCGAAACTGAACAGCACCAGTGCCGCGATCAGCGTGGTGATGTTGGCATCGGCGATGGTCGAAAACGCCTTCTCGTAGCCGGCGTGGATCGCCGCCTGGGGGCTGTTGCCGATCTTCAACTCCTCACGGATACGTTCGAAGATCAGCACGTTGGCATCCACCGCCATACCGACGGTCAGTACGATACCGGCGATGCCCGGCAGCGTCAGGGTCGCCTGGAAGATCGACAGGACGGCAACGATCAGCACCAAATTGACTACCAGGGCGAGGTCCGCCACCAGACCGAAGGCCTTGTAGTAGATCGCCATGAAGACCAGCACCGCCAGCATTCCGACGACCACCGACAGGAAGCCCTGCTCGATGTTCTCCTTGCCGAGGCTCGGACCGACGGTGCGCTCCTCGACGATCTCGATCGGCGCGGCCAGGGAACCGGCGCGCAGCAGCAGCGCCAGATCGCGCGCCTCCCGGGTGGAGTCGAGACCGGAGATCTGGAAGCGCTTGCCGAGGCGTTCGCGGATCACCGCCTGATTGATCACCTCCTCGACTACCCGCTTTACCTTCACCGGCTTGCCATCGACCATCTTGGTGTCCACCTTGTTCTCGATGAACACCACCGCCATCATCCGGCCCACGTTGTCCTTGGTGCCGTTGGTCATCAACCGCGCGCCCTTGCCGTCAAGGGTGATGAAGACCGCCGGACCACCGGATTGTTGCTCGATTCCGGAGGCCGCGTCAGTGATGTAGTCACCGGTCAGCAGCACCCGCTTCTCCAGCAGCACCGGCCGCCCCTGGCGATCGTGGTAGAGCCGGGTGCCCGCCGGCGCCCGTCCGCCCGCCGCTTCGGCGGGGCTGTGATCATCGCTGACCAGACGGAACTCCAGGGTCGCCGTGGCGCCGAGGATCTCCTTGGCGCGGGCGGTGTCCTGAACGCCGGGGAGCTGCACCACGATACGGCTCTGTCCCTGCTGCTGGATCACCGGCTCGGAGACGCCCAGCTCGTTGACGCGGTTGCGCAGGGTGGTGATGTTCTGCTCCAGGGCGAACTTGCGGATCGCCTTCTGCTCCGCCTCCTTGATCCGCCCCACTACCTCGAAGCTCCCGTCGATGCTCCCCTCGGTGAGCTCCAGATCGCCGAGTTCGCGGGAGATCAGCGAACGCCCGGCCGCCAGATCCTCGGCATTGCGGAACGTGACCACCACCCCGCCCTTACCGCGGCTGACCCCGAGATAGCGCACCTTCTCGTTGCGCAGCAGGGTGCGCACGTCACCCACGTAACGCTCCTCGGCCTGCTTCACCGCCGCGTCCATATCCACCTCCATCAGGAAGTGGACGCCGCCACGCAGGTCGAGACCGAGGAACATCGGCGCCGCATCGAGGCTGCGCAGCCATTGCGGGGTGCTGGGCGCCAGATTGAGCGCCACGGTATACCCGGTACCCAGATCGCTGCCCACCACGTCAGCGGCCTTCAACTGGCTCTCGGTATCGTGGAAGCGGTAGAGCAACTTGCCCTCCTCTCCCACCTCCACGGCCTTGACCGCAACCCCCGCCATCTCCAGGGTCCGGTCGATCCGGTCACGAACCGTCTCGTCGAGGGTCGCGCCACGAGCAGGCGAAACCTGAATGGCCGGGTCCTCGCCATAGAGGTTGGGCAGCGCGTAGAGCCCCCCCACCACCAGGATTGCGGCGAGCAGGAGGTACTTCCAAAGGGGGTACTGGTTGATCATCGACAAGGCTCACTTCACGCCCGGCACAGTGGCGACGGGGCGTTGCGACGGTTCGTTGGGTACGTGGGAATCAGGCGCCCTTGATGGTGCCCTTAGGCATCACGCTGGCGACCATTTGACGCTGCACCTTCACTTCGGTTCCCTCGGCCACCTCGACGGTGAGGAAATCCTCGCTCACTTTGGTCACCTTGCCGAGCAGGCCGCCGCTGGTCACCACCTCGTCGCCCTTGGCCAATGCCTCGACCATCGCCTTGTGCTCCTTGGCGCGCTTGGACTGCGGCCGGATGAGCATGAAATAGAAGATGACGAAGAGGACGATCAGCGGCAGGAAGGTCTCAAGGGCTCCGGGCTGGGCCGCCGCACCGGCGGCGGCCTCCTGGGCTTGGGCGGTCGCAATGAAAAAATCCATGAATATGTCTCTGGGTTGTGCAATTGGTACGAAATATCCGCGGGATTCTATCACACTCGGGAGTGGCGGCACCTAGGAGGCTGTCGGACTCAGGATGAATCGGCCGCGGAAGCGGGATAGCGGCCCCACTTTTCCGGAAATCCTCGTCAAATAGCTCACTATTCTCCTCAAATTTCCGAAAAATTGGGACCACTCTCCTGCCCTCCCGCAGCTCGATCCCCCTAAGTCCGACAGCCTCCTAGGAGCCTGTCGCCTGAAGGGCGTAGAACTCTTCGACGAACGCTTCCAGCCGATGGGCCGCAATGGCGCTGCGCAGTCCCGCCATCAGCTCCTGGTAGTAGTGCAGGTTGTGGATGGTATTGAGCCGTGCCCCGAGGATCTCTCCGCATTTCTCCAGGTGACGGAGGTAGGCGCGGGAGTAGTGGCGGCAGGTATAGCAATCGCACCGATCATCCACCGGTCGGGTGTCGTTGCGGAAACGGCTGTTGCGGATGCGCAAGGTGCCACGGCGGGTAAACAGGTGGGCATTGCGGGCGTTGCGGGTGGGCATCACGCAATCGAACATGTCGATGCCGCGACACACCGCCTCGACGATGTCCTGCGGCGTCCCCACCCCCATCAGATAGTGGGGACGATCCACCGGCAACAGTGGCTGGAGGGCGTCGAGGACCGCCTCGCGCTCCGCCTTCGGTTCTCCCACCGAAAGCCCCCCCACCGCGTAGCCGTCGAAGCCGATGTCGGCCAGCCCCGCCAGGGAGCGAGCCCGCAACTCCGGATACATCCCGCCCTGAACGATGCCGAAGAGTGCTGCCGGATTATCGCCGTGGGCCTCCTTGGAGCGTTTCGCCCAGCGCAAGGAGAGCTCCATCGAGTCGCGCGCCTCCTGCTCGGTAGCAGGGTAGGGGGTGCATTCGTCGAAGATCATCACGATGTCGGAGCCCAGTTCCCGCTGCACCTGCATCGAGCGCTCCGGACTGAGGAAGACCCGGGAGCCATCCACCGTCGACCGGAACTCCACCCCCCGTTCACTGATTTTTCGCCGTGGCCCCAGGCTGAATACCTGAAACCCCCCCGAGTCGGTGAGGATCGGCCCCGTCCAATGCATGAAGTCGTGCAGATCGCCGTGAGCGCGGATCACCTCGGTGCCGGGACGCAGCATCAGGTGATAGGTATTGCCGAGGACGATCTCCGCACCGGTGGCATGCAGCTCCTCCGGGGTCATCGCCTTTACCGTGGCGTAGGTTCCCACCGGCATGAAGGCGGGCGTCTCCACCGTTCCACGGTCGAAATGGAGGCGTCCCCGACGGGCGGCCCCATCCCGGGTGATCAGCTCAAATCGCATCTCGACGCACCATCCAAACAACGGCCAATCTGAAAAAACAACACATTTTCGGAAAATCCCCCATATTGCCCACCATTTCCCACCCCGACACCACGAATTCCAGCCCGCCGGGCGGGGGATTTGCAAGAAACATTCGTTTCAGTTCTTGACACTGCAGCCATCGACGCCTAAACAGAATGCAACCACGAGACTGAGCGACAAGACCCGATTCCCGCAACCTCAGCGAAGGAGGAGGCCGACGATGCCCAGCCAAGCCCACGCCACCACGCCGGTGGCCGGACGCGCGTTCAAGGATCGCCTCGGACATATTTTCACTGTGTTGACAGTATGTTGGGATAGGGTTGTGATATCCTATCGGCATGGTGGGACACAGGTGATCGACCTGAAAGAGTGGGACCGCAGACTCCCCCTCCCCCACTGATAACAACACGTCTGCACGAAGTTCTCCTTCCCTTTCGGGGCCCGCCGAGTGATTCGACGAGGTCCCGTTTTTTATTCGGGCTCACGAAGAGACAGCCGGCGATATGTGAAAAATCCACTGAAGCTCACCGGCCGACCCACCTACCGTCGCCCCGGGTGAGCCACATGGCATCCCCATAGCTGAAAAAGCGATACCGCTCGGCCACCGCATGCCGATAGGCCGCCATCACCGTCTCGTAGCCGGCGAAGGCGCAGACCAGCATCAACAGGGTCGACTCCGGCAGGTGGAAATTGGTCACCATGGCGTCCACCGTGCGAAAACGGAATCCCGGCGTGATGAAGAGCTCGGTATCCCCACGCATGGGCGCCAATCCCTCGTCGCCGCGGGAGGCGGCCTCCAGACTGCGCACCGCGGTGGTCCCCACCGCCACCACCCGCCCGCCGCGCCGCCGGGCCTCCGCCACTTGGGTGCAGAGCGCATCGCTCACCTCCACCCGCTCCGGGTGCATGTGGTGATCCTCCACCCGCTCGGCACGCATCGGCTGGAAGGTGCCCGCCCCCACGTGGAGCGTGACGAACCCCTGCGCCACCCCCATCGCCCGCAGCCGTGCGAGCATCGATTCGTCGAAGTGGAGACCGGCGGTAGGCGCCGCCACCGCCCCCGGCTCGCGGGCGTAGACGGTCTGGTAGCGCTGCCGGTCCTCCCCCGCGGGGGCACGTTCGATGTAGGGCGGCAGCGGCACCCGCCCGTGGCGCTCCAACAACTCCATCAGCGTCCCATCGCCGCGGAAGTGCAGGGAGAACAGATCCCCCTCGCGGCCGGTCACCTCGGCATCCAGCGCGCCCCCTTCGAGGATCAGGCGTCGCCCCGGCTTCGGCGACTTGGACGCCCGCACGTGGGCCAGCGCGTGGTGACGACCGGTCACCCGCTCCACCAGCACCTCCACCCGTCCACCGCTATCCTTCTCGCCGAGCAGCCGCGCCGGGATCACCCGCGTATCGTTGAAAACCAGCAGGTCTCCGGACCGGAGCAGCGAAGGAAGGTCGTCGAACCGGCGGTCGGCCACCTCTCCGGGCAGACCATCGAGACAAAGGAGACGGCTGGCCCCCCTTTCCGGCAGCGGGGCCTGGGCGATCAGTGACTCGGGGAGGTCATAGTGGAAATCGCGTCTCAGCATCGAGTTGGAGTCACCCGGGGAGAAAAAAGGGCGGAAATGATACGCGAAACCGTTCGCGGGAGTGAAACGGCGACGCTCTTGCCCCGGCACGACAAACCGATATACTACGCGGCCTGTGCCGGGGTGGCGGAATTGGTAGACGCAGCGGATTCAAAATCCGCCGTGCGAAAGCACTTAGGGGTTCAAGTCCCCTCCCCGGTACCACATAGAAAAGGGGGAAGGCCGACGGCCTTCCCCCTTTTTTTTGCCGTTCCAAGCGAGGACACCTCCGACAGCCCGCGTCGGCGTCGCCCTCATCTGGCGAGGAGCAGGGTGGCTCCGATGCTCGCGGCGAGAAATACCATGGTCACCCCCAAGGCGATGCGAATACGGCAGTAGCTGGCGAAAGGACCGGTACAATTGGCAGATGCCTGGGTATCCATCGTGAAATCCCATACTCGAAGCTGAAAAGGGCGCGAATCATAACGAATATGAGCAAATCGGAATATACGTATTTGGCGTATTCCCGTTGAGTAAATCACTGAATCACAAAAAACAAACAACGGGCGTTTTCCTACGGGGAAACCACAAATGACCCCGATTTTACCGATTTGACCGGTTCCATTGACTACCATCGACCCATTGAGCAATTAGACCTGTCAGACGGGACCGTCGATCCTTTGCCGACCATGACCACTGTAACGCTACCTTTCGCCAAACTGGACTTCATCGATCAACGAATCGTCATTATCGAAATTCGCGAAGGTGTCGAAGAGCTGAGCCGGAAGATGGTCTCCGAACTGCAGCAGGCCTGCCGCGAACATTGCGAGCTCCCCTATATCGCCATTTCCAACAAGCGCGCCTCCTACTCCATCGCCTTCGATGCCGCCCAGGAGATCACCGGCATCGACGAGGTCATCGAACTGATCTCGGTCATCCCCGACTCCGCCACCCGCAGCACCCTCCACTGGTTCTGCAAGATGTACCCCCGCTACCAGTTCGCCAACACCCTCGACCAAGCCGTCGACCAGGCCCACCGACGGCTCGCGGAATGGAAGGCGGAGACGGGCAACCGGTGACGTGACACTTAGTACCGAGACCCGTGCCGCCCTGCGGCGGTTTCAGGCGATCAACCGGCAGCGGCTGCTTCGGCTGGTCAACTCGCTGTCGCCCAAGCAGCAGACCTTGGTCGACGCACTGCCGCTGCTCTACCACCTCCACCACCCGCGTCTGCCGGGATACCTCGACGTCGAGGCGATGCCCAAAGGGATCAGCGGCTACACCCCCGACGAACCGACCCTGCGGGCGGCAAAATCCCTCGCCCCGCTCTTTGAATTCAAGCCGGCCCCGCTCAGCCACTACGCGATCGACGCGCTGTTCCTCATCGACCACGGCAAGAGCGCCACCGGCCTCCGTCGGCTGGAACTATGGCTCTGTCTCCGCGACGGGCTGGAGGAGGCGCGCAACGGCGCCCTGGAACGCAAGGTGGAGCGGCTGCGCCGCCGGGCACAGGAGATCGACCTTACCCTGGAGACCGGCCTGATCGAGGCTCGGGCATTCCGCGACGGTCGCTGCCTGGGGGTGGGTTGGCCAGGCCGGACCACCAGCCGCGACCACCTGCTGACCGAGGCGTTCTACCTCTCCGCCATCCATCTTGCCGGGCGCTACCCGCTGTGGTGGCTGGTACCTCCGGAGATGGAAGAGCACTACCGCACCGAGACGGAGCGGCTGCTGGCGGACGACACCATCGCCTCGGAAACCATCGACTTCGGCGGCCTGGAGGGACTCTCCCCCGAGACATTTTTTCGTGCCGTACTGTGGCGCTTCTACGCCGAACTGGCCACCCCCTGCCAGTCGCTGCCGGAACTGCTGCTGATGGAGGTCTACACCACCGAGCACCCCACCCCACAACGCATGAGCCGCCGCTACAAGCAGGCCGTCTACCGCGGCAACATGCGCTACGCCCAGCTCGACACCCTGGCGATCATGGCCGGCCGGCTGCGCGACCATTTGGCGGGCGAGGAGGAGACGGCTCGACTGGAGGTGCTGAAGCGCTGCCTGCACCAGCGCCTCGATCCGCAACGGACCAACGGGCCGGAGTCGCCGCTCACCGCGATTCGCGACCAGGCGCGCCGGGTGGCCGCATCGGTGAGCCGAGCCTATGGCGTGATCACCGAAGCGGCCCAGCGGGAAGCGGAGCGGGCGCGGATCGATCCGATGGAGCTGATCATCCTCGGCCGCCGCCTCTACGCCGCCTTCGACCCCCGCGGAGGACGGGTGGAGTGGATCAACCCGGGGCTGGCCGGCGACCTCACCCAGGGCGCCCTCTCCTTCTGCAACCGCGACCACGGCCACCAGCCATGGCGACTCCATCAGGGCCTGGCCAAACCCGACGCCGAACTCCCGCCCCTGAAAGAGGGAAGCGGCGCCCTGGAGCTGTTGGCCTGGGCCTATTTCAACGGTCTGGTGGACGGTACCACCACCCTTGCCCTCCACCCCGGCCGCACCCAGCTGGGTCCGCGAGAGATGCAGGGGGCGCTGACCGCACTGCAACGCCTCTTCCCCGGCGGCCGCCCCGCCACACCGGAACCGGCCGAGCTGAGCAACCCCAGCCTACCGTCGATCCACGCGCTGTTCGTCAATTTCGGCACCACCAGCGCCTCACTGCTCTCCCGCGGCGACCAGCAGGTCATCAGCGACCAGGCGGACCCGTTACGCTTCGGTGCCTTGCAGGAGAATCTCATCGCCACCGTCGACCTGGTCACCGTCACCACCTGGGGCGAGGTATTCATCCACCGATTCGACGGACGCTCGGCACTGCTCGCCACGCTGAAACACTTCCTCAACGGCATCGCCAACGCCGCCCTACCCGCCCCCCCGACGGTAGCCGCCTTCTGCTTCTCCGCAGCCCAGGGCACGCTGATCAGCCGGCGCATGGAGGAGCTGTTCAACGCGGTGAGCGAGCAGGCCTCCGGCCGCCCCCTGACCACCCTCCCCGGCTACATTCTCGGTCTCGGCCGCGGCCACGCCTTGATCAGCATCGAGCAGACGCGCGCGGTCAGCCGCCATGTCGAGGGCGTCCCCAAACTGATGCAGACCCTCGGCGCTCCCCGCGAGCGTCACGTGCGCTGGGCGGTGGACCCCCAGGCCCTGCGCGGCACCCCACTCCCCACCATCCTGCGCAACGTCAAACCGGGGGTGGTACAGCTCTATCGGCAGGGTGACGACGGCAAGGCGCTGCTCTACATCCTCGACGAGCGGGGTAGCCTGTTCCAGACCGCGGCGGCAGACGCGGGCGAATACCGCGGCTACCACCGCTTTCTCACCGACACCTTGCGCCGACTCTTCCTCTGGCGCCCCCTCGCCCATGGCGAATTGGACGACGACGAGCTCCATTGGAGCGATCAATCCCACCGCCCCTTCACCGGCGAGCTGGAGTGTTACCGGCTGACCGGGGTGGCAGGCGGTTTCTCCGCCCGTCCCGAGGACGCCGGTGCCGGCGGCGAAGGCGAAGGGAATGGCGTGCAGCTGATGGTCCAGGCGACCGAGGAGGGGTACGCCTATACGTTATACTGCGGTGAACAGATCATCGAAGGCCCCACCTTGAACGCGCTCACCCAAACCCTGCCGTCGCTGCCGCACCTTCCCGCGCACCCTCGGCTGGAGAGTGTCGACGCCCCCCCCTCGCTGCTGGGCGCCGAGAGCGCCGATGCGCTGCAAAGCCTCCACTACCTGCGTTTCAAACGCGCCTTCGACCGCAAGCTGGCGGAGGCTGTCGGGTGAGCGAGGCGCCCCCGCGCAAGATCGCCAAATACGAGTTGCGAGAGATGCTCGGACGGGGTGCCGCCGGAGTGGTCTACGAGGGATTCGACCCCTTTCTGCAGCGGCGGGTGGCGATCAAGATTGCCCGTCTCGAACTCTCCAAGGACCGTGAACAGGCACGTCGCTACCTCACCGCCTTCTTCAACGAGGCGCACATCGCCGGCCAGCTGATCCACCCCCACATCGTCGGTATTCACGACGCCGGAATCGAGGGGCAGATGCGCTACATCGTCATGGAGTACGTGCAGGGCAAGACCCTCGACCGCTTCGCCCAGCCCGATACCCTGTTGCCCATGGAGAAGGTGGTGGACACCATCTTCAAGTGCTGCCGGGCACTGCACTACGCCCACGGCAAGGGGGTGATCCACCGCGACATCAAGCCCGCCAACCTGATCCTCAGCGAGGAGGAAGTGCCGAAACTGCTCGACTTCGGCATCGCGCGCCTCTCCGTCGACCCCACCCCGGAGGAGGGAATGCAGGGGACCCCCGCCTACATGGCGCCGGAGACCATCAAGGGTGAACCGGCCAGCCCCCGAAGCGACCTCTACTCCCTCGGCGCGGTAATGTACGAACTGCTGTCGGGACACCGCCCCTATCTTGCCGAGAGCATCCACGCCACGCTCTACCAGATCGTCAACGAAGACTACGCCCCGCTGAAGAGCCTGCGCCGGGAGATCCCCGGGGTGCTGATCAACATCGTCGACCGGGCCATGGAGAAGGATCCGAAGGAGCGCTACCAGACCGCCCTGGAGTTCTCCACCGACCTCAGCCGCGCCTTCACCTCGCTGCGCCAGCAGGAGGCGAGCATCGCCGACCGCGAGAAGTTCAACATCCTCAAGACGCTGCGCTTCTTCCAGGAGTTCAACGACGGGGAGATCGAAGAGGTGATCCGCGCCGGCATCTGGCTCACCTTCCAGCCCAACGCGCGGATCATCAGCGAGGGAGAGGTGGAGAACGCCTTCTACATCATCGCCGTCGGCGAGGCGGTGGTGATCAAGGGAAAGACCGTGGTCAGCGTGCTGAGCCACGGCGACTGTTTCGGCGAGATGGGCTACCTGACCAAGGCCAAGCGAACCGCCACCGTGGTCTCGCGCAGCTCCACCCTGCTGCTCAAGGTCAACGCCTCGCTGATGGAGCAGGCCTCCATGAACGCCCAGTTCCGTTTTCAGCGGGTCTTCCTGGAGACCCTCATCGAACGCCTCTCCCGCTCCACCGAGCAGATCGCCCGCGGTTGATTTTCACCACCAAGTCATGAGGGGCGCGAAGGGACGCAGGAGGCTGTCGGATCAAACCCATCCTTGCGGCGGGCAATGACGGACAAGCCCAGATCCAAGGCGGCAAGCACCTTGATCACGGCATCCTTCAGCCTGACGCTCACCGCGCCACTCTCCGGATCCGAGATCAGAACGGAAAAAGAAGGGGGTTGGCCGTCGATGACGGCCAACCCCTTAATCTTTGCCAAAGATGGCACGCCAGGAAGTTATTCTTTCGCGGGCCCTTGAGGAGTGCAATCCTCTAATTCAAAAGGCACGAAAACGGGGTTCGTTGCAACGAGACATAGCCATCTGACCGACTGAAGTCTATGCGGCCTGCTGTTCCTCGGACTTATCCTGCGCCTGGAGTTCCTTCAGGCTCTTTTCCAGTTGTTGCTTGTCCTTACGCAGGGCAGACAGCGCCTCTGTAGCCTTTTTGCGCGCTTCGGCCTCATCCATCTTCTGCTTCCGCAGCGTCTTGAGCTTCTTCACCACGTTCTCGGGCGTGTCAGAGAGCGTCGTGTTGATCGCTTTGATCGCGCGCTCCTTCTCGGCCAAGCTCTCTTTGAGGTTTTTCAGTTGCCGTTCATTGTCGGCGCGCACGTTGATGACCTGCTGCTCGAGTTTCTGCTCGTTCGCCCGCGCCTCGGAGAGGCTGGCCTGAACCTCGTCCAGTGCTCGCCGGCTCTCCGCCAACTTCTGTTCCACGGCCGCGAGTTCGAGCCGGGCCTGCTCCTTGATCTTGCCGACTTCGAGCTCGGCCTCGGAGCAGCGCTTGATGGTCGCCTCGATCGCCTGCTTGAGCTCTTCCGCAGTACAGTCTTTCTCGAGCTTCAAGGCCTCAGTCGCCGCGTTCATCAATACTTGCTTGCTAATCGCGAGTTCTTTCCAAACTTTGAGCTGGATTTCCGCATCAATTTCGGACATATTTTCTCCTGGATAAGTGAAAGGAATGGAAGTGCAAAACGGGTGTTATGAAGCAACCCTGCGGAACCGGCAGATGCTACAGCAAACACTCGATTGATGCCAGACCCCAACAAATTCACTCCGCTCTCCGGGCACTCCCCTCAAACGGCCTTTTGAGCCGGCTCCGCCAGCGCATTGAGACACTTCACCACCTTCCAGACCCGCTATCAACGCATCCGACGAGAGCTCGGTGGGAACGATCAACCCCGGCATCGCCCTACCCTTCCGGCCACCACGGCGCACCGATCGAGGCCCACCCTCCTCCCTGATTGCAACGCTCCGCGTCGCGACCGCTCGTCTTGGGCGCTCTGCGTCCCGGTGGTGACGGGGCACTGCAGGAACGGTGCCCCCGTTGGGCACGACGCAGAGCGTCGAAGAAGACGTTCCCACGCGGAGCGTCAGAGAAGACGTTCCCACGCGGAGCGTAGGAACGAGAACAAAACAACGAAAACAACCCACAGTGCCACCCTTTCTCCCCTTCATGGTGAATTCCTCCACTCCGAATGAAGCGATCACGAGCGAGTAAAAAACGCCTTCCGAACCCCGTACAATAGCGCCCCTCCGCCAACCGACCCACCCGCCACGCCATGACCACGGACTACCGCAACCCGTTCCACCCTTCACTCCCCAACACCGCCGGAACCCTGAAACGCTGGGGACGGCTCTACGGCTCCTCGCCGGGGCTGGTGCTGGCCGAGGCGGCACGTGCCCACGGCGGGCCGCTGGTGGCGGTCACCGCCGACATGGCGCAGGCCTATCGGCTGGAGAGCGAACTGCGCTTCTACCTCGGCGAGCGGCTGCCGGTGCTGATCTTCCCCGACTGGGAGACGCTGCCCTACGACCACTTCTCCCCCCACCAGGACATCATCTCCCAACGCCTCGCCGCCCTCTACCGGCTGCCGTCGCTGGAGCGCGGCATCCTCATCGTGCCGGTGGCGACGCTGATGCAGCGGGTCGCCCCGCGCAGCTTCCTGGAGGCCCACAGTCTGCTCCTCGACCGGGGCGACCGGATCGACCTCGACGAGATGCGCGCGCGGTTGGAGCGGGCCGGCTATCAGTGCGTCTCCCAGGTGGTGGAGCACGGCGAGTTCGCGGTGCGCGGCTCGCTGCTCGACCTCTACCCGATGGGCTCGCCGCTGCCCTTCCGGGTCGACCTGTTCGACGAGGAGGTGGAGTCGATCCGCACCTTCGATCCGGAGAACCAGCGCACCCTGGAGGCGGTGGACTCCATCCGCCTGCTGCCGGCGCGCGAGTTCCCCCTCGACGAGGCGGGCACCACCCGCTTCCGCACCGCCTACCGCACCGCCTTCGAGGGGGACCCGAAGCGGTCGCCGATCTACCGCGAGGTGAGCGAGGCGCGCGCCCCGGCCGGCATCGAGTACTACCTGCCGCTCTTCTTCGAGACCACCGACACCCTCTACGACTATCTTCCTCGGAACGCGCTGGTGGCGCGTTCCGAGCAGGTCATTCGTGCTGCGGAGGAATTTCTGAAACAGGTCGAGTCTCGATTTGAACAACACCGCTACGACCTGGAGCGGCCGTTGTTGGAGCCGGCGAAGCTCTATCTCGGGGCGGACGAGCTGGTGGAGCGGTGGAACGGCTTTCCGGCGGTGGAGTGGCAGGGGCCGGAGATCGAGCGCGACGGGGAGAACTACGCCACCCGCGCACCGACGGAGCTGACCTTGCAGGCGCGGGCGACGCGGCCGGCGGGGGCGCTGCTCGACTTCATCGAGGGGTTCGCGGGGCGGGTGCTGTTCGCCGCCGAGTCGGCCGGGCGGCGCGAAGCGCTGCTGGAGCTGCTGGGGAGCAACGGGCTGAAGCCGACGGCGGTGGAGGACTGGGCGGCCTTCGCCGCGGGCCAGGCGCGGCTGGCGATCACCATCGCCCCGCTGGAGCGCGGGCTGGTCACCGAGGAGCTGGCGGTGATCGCCGAGTCGCAGCTGTTCGGCGAGCGGGCGATGCAGCGCCGCCGGCGCAAGGCGCGCGGGCGCGACGGCGAGGCGGTGGTGCGCGACCTCACCGAGCTGGCCGTCGGCGCCCCGGTGGTCCACGAGGACCACGGCGTCGGCCGCTACCTGGGGCTACAGACCATCGACGCCGGCGGCATGGTCAACGAGTACCTCACCCTGGAGTACGCCGGCAGCGACAAGCTCTACGTGCCGGTCTCCTCGCTCCACCTGATCAGCCGCTACACCGGCGCCGACCCGGAGCAGGCGCCGCTGCACAAGCTGGGCACCGAGCAGTGGGCGAAGGCCAAGAAGAAGGCCGCCGAGCGAATCCGCGACGTCGCCGCCGAACTGCTCGACCTCTACGCCCGCCGCGCCGCCCGCGTCGGCACATCGATGGAACCGGCCGCCGACGAGCTGGCCCAGTTCGCGGCCGCCTTCCCCTTCGAGGAGACCGAGGACCAGGGCAGCGCCATCGAGGCGGTGCTCGCCGATCTGGCCGCACCGAAACCGATGGACCGGGTGGTCTGCGGCGACGTCGGTTTCGGCAAGACCGAGGTGGCGATGCGCGCGGCCTTCGCCGCCGCCAACTCCGGCAAGCAGGTGGCGATGCTGGTGCCCACCACGCTGCTCGCCAACCAGCACTTCCAGAACTTCAGCGACCGCTTCGCCGACTGGCCGATCCGCATCGAATCCCTCTCCCGCTTCGGCGGCAAGAAGTCCCAGGACAAAGCGATCGCCGGGCTCGCCGACGGCACCGTCGACGTGGTGATCGGCACCCACAAGCTGCTCAGCAAGGAGGTCAAGTTCAAGAACCTCGGGCTGGTGATCATCGACGAGGAGCACCGCTTCGGCGTGCGTCAGAAGGAGGAGTTGAAGAAGCTGCGCGCCGAGGTGGACATCCTCACGCTGACCGCCACGCCGATCCCGCGCACGCTGAACATGGCGATGGCCGGTATGCGCGATCTCTCGATCATCGCCACCCCGCCGGCCAAGCGGCTGGCGGTGAAGACCTTCATCGGCGAGTGGAACAGGGCGCTGATCAACGAGGCGTGTCTGCGCGAGATCAAGCGCGGCGGCCAGGTCTACTTCGTCCACAACAAGGTGGAGGACATCGAGAAGGTGGCCCGCGAGCTGGGCGAGATCGTCCCCGACGCCTCGATCCGCATCGCCCACGGCCAGATGCGTGAGCAGGAACTCGAACGGGTAATGCTCGACTTCTACCACCAGCGTTTCAACATCCTGGTGGCCACCACGATCATCGAGTCGGGCATCGACGTGCCCACCGCCAACACCATCATCATCAACCGCGCCGACCGCTTCGGCCTGGCCCAGCTGCACCAGATGCGCGGCCGCGTCGGCCGCTCCCACCACCGCGCCTACGCCTACCTGGTGGTGCCCGACAAGCGCTCGATCACCGCCGATGCGGCCAAAAGGCTGGAGGCGATCGAGTCCCTGGAGGACCTCGGCGCCGGCTTCATGCTCGCCTCCCACGACCTGGAGATCCGCGGCGCCGGCGAGCTGCTCGGCGACGAGCAGAGCGGCCAGATTCACGAGATCGGCTTCTCTCTCTACACCGAACTGCTGGAGCGGGCGGTGAAGGCGCTCAAATCGGGCCGGACCCCGGAGCTGGAGAAGCCGCTGCACCACGGCACCGAGATCGATCTCGGCATCCCCGCGCTGATCCCCGACGACTACCTGCCCGATGTGCACACCCGGCTGATCCTCTACAAGCGCATCGCCAACGCCGAGAGCCTGGAGGCGCTGAAGGAGTTGCAGGTGGAGATGATCGACCGCTTCGGCCTGCTCCCCGAGCAGACCAAGAACCTCTTCGCGGTGACCGAGCTGAAGCTGAAGGCGACCCCGATGGGGATCACGAAGATCGATGCAGGGCCGCAGGGGGGGCGGCTGCTGTTCGAGGCCGAGCCGGCCATCGACCCGGCGAAGCTGATCCGCTTGATCCAGTCGCAGCCGGCGCAGTACAAGCTGGATGGCCAGGAGAAGCTGCGCTTCTTCGGCCCGATGGAGGGGCGCGAGGATCGTCTGCGGGCGATCGACTGGCTGCTCGACACGATCGCCGCTTCCTGACCCGTTACAACGTCCCCTCTTTCCACAGCTCACGTACTATGGGATATACTGCCTGCCGGCCTCTTCTCCGGGCATGGACGCCATGGCACACCAGATATTCATCAGCCTTACCCACCGAGACACCCCCATTGCGGACGCGCTGAGTGAGGCCATTCGCGATGTGTTTGGTGGGCTGCTCAGTGTCAACTACTCCACCAGCAACACGATGGAGGGAGGCATCCCCAGCGGCGCCGACTGGTTCCAATGGATCGTCAATCAAGTAAATAGCTGTGATATCGCCCTGATCCTGGTCACGCCCAACTCGGTACAAAAGCCCTGGATCATGTGGGAGTCTGGCGCGGTCTACGGCGCCGCCGTGGCGCAGGGAGAGAAAGGGGTCAACAAGGTCCGACCTCTGGTCTACCAACTGCGCACGGACGAAATTCCTTCTCCAATCCGGGACTCCAAGACGCAATACCTCAACGGCGACGACAGAAACGACATCACCCGTCTGCTGCGAGAGACGACTACCAGCCTTATCCAAAGCGGTGCATTGGCGGGTGATGCCATGTGGGCCGCCACATCCAATCTGGACACCGCCGTCGCAAACTATCTCAAAGCGGTCGATCACTCCCTGCTCAATGCCCCCGCACTACCTACCGGCAACGTGGTCGAGGAGTGGCGCCACCGCCTGGACCAGATCGCCGAGGCCGACCGGATGTCCGAGGTGGAACAGCTCCACCGCTGGATGGACATCACCTTCGGCTTGGAAGAGGGAGAACCGCAGGCCATCGACCTGCGCATCCACGCCCGTCTCGGCGAGATCTACCTCAAGGCCCGCAACACCAAACAGGCCATTGCCCAATTGAAGCTCGCTCGTCGGCTGGCCCCCCGGGACATCTACGTGTTGCGGATGCTCGGCAAGGCCTACCTGGACGACCGTGACTCGGACGAGGCGTGGAACATCATCAAGCGGATCAACGAACTGGACCCCCAGGCCAAATCGAGAAACTCGGAATGCGCGGCACTGGAGGGGCGATGGCTTCGGGAGAACGGACTCCACCGCGATGCGGGTGAGGTCTTCAAGGGTGCCCTCCGCTTCAACCCGGACTCCTATTATCTCGCCAACCTGGCCGGCGAGGCCTTTCTCGCCGCCGGCGAACATGAGTCGGCGCGGGAGTATTTTCAGCAGGCCGCCGACATCGTCTCCCGGCTCAACGAAAAGAACGTCTGGGCACTGGCTACCAAAGCCAATGCGCTGCTGGCGGTGCACGGCATCACCGACCAAACCCGCCAAGCGCTCGATGCGGTTCGCCATGCCCACCCTTCGGCGGGAGAGAAGGAATCCATCCTGCGTGGCCTGTCGAGTATCGCCGAAGCGCTACCCGACAAACCGGACGTCACTGAACTGATGAGCATTTTGGGGTGAACACAGAGATGACCCCCGAAACCTTGAAGACCGCCTGGAAGCTGCAGATGCAGTGGTCGGAGACCGCCAACGGACTGAAGCGGGAGTACGACCGCTGGCGCCTGGTGGTGCTGGTGCTGACCGTGGTCGCCGCGGCACTGGGCGTGCTGAGCGCGCAGTTCACCACCGCGGCCCTGAGCGTAGCCGCCGCAGTGGCCGCCGCGCTATCGCCGGTGGTCGCCGGCCTCAAACTGGACAGCCAACACCTCCACGCATGGTTGCGCGCACGCTCCGCCTCGGAAGCAATCAAGTCGGAAATCTTCCGTTTTCTGACCTGCAGGGGAGAAGGGAGAGAGGAACATCTCAGTAAGAGACAAAAGGCAGTCCTGGATTCCGTGAAGGATATTTCGGTTGAACCGCGAACGGATGAACTCCCGGCACGAGCGATCCTCCACGACCTCACCCCCACCGACTACCTGAACCAGCGGGTAAGTCAGCAGATCGAACGCTACTACCGGCCAAAGGCCAGCGATCACCGAGAAACCGCCAAGCGGTTCAAACTGGCGCATCTCGTGCTGATGCTGGTTGGAACCGCCTGCGGCAGCGCCAACGCGGTACTCGACATCCCCACCTTGGGCCCGTGGATCGCCGTGGCGTCGACCATCGCCGCCGCCCTGCTGGCGCACCTCGCCGCGGGGCGGCACGAATACCTGGAGATCGCCTACCGCGCCACCGCCGACCAGTTGCAGAATCTGCGAGACGAATGGCTCGACCACCACGGGGAGGACGAACCCAAGGCTGAAGAGATCTGCAAACTGGTCGATGCCTGCGAGGTGGTGATCTCCAACCAGAACCAGGACTGGCACGCGAAGCTGGGCCAGACGTCCCACTGATCACGTCCCACTGACTCGGCGCGGCCTCCATTCTCGCGGAGTTCACTGGCCGGCGACATCCCCCGCCCCCTCCTCATCCATCTCCCGGCTCGGAACCTCTTCCTCACGGAAATAGCGCCGCAACCCCCACTCCACCAGCGGCCGGTAGTCGTCGTTGGAGGCGCTGATCGCCTGCTCGATGGGGATCCGCGCCAACAGCGCCTTCCCCTCCCGGGTCATCGCCATCGCCACCAGGGCCCTGCGCACCGCCTCGCGATCCGCTTCCGGCACGCGCGGGTGGGCGGCGAACGGGTGCGGCGGCAGGCCGCGGGTCTCGTAGAGCACCCGCAGCACCTGCTGGGCGCGCGGCCCCTGCCGACGCAGGGTGGAGAGCACCCCACTGCCCGCGGCGGCGTAGCCGAGCAGCACGCTGTCGTAGACCGCGGAATGGCTGCGCACGTAGACCGGGCGGACGTGGACGTTGAGGAGGTTGTCGAGGTCTGCGCGCATCAACAGCGAGGCGGCCAGCGCCCGCCGCGACGGGAAGGCGACGGTCTTCCCCTCCAGCTCCTCGACCGAGCGGATCGGACTGTTGGTGGGCACCACCAGGATGCCGTGGAGTTCGCGCCCGCCGTCGCGCACCAGCGCGTGGTAGCCGTCGCGATCCATCACGGTGATGAACTGATAGGGGTTCATGTAGGCGAAGTCGAACCGCCCCTCCACTACCTGACGGTCGAACTGCGGGATCCCCGTGCTCGGCGCCAGGGTGAAGGCGAGGCCGGTGCGCCGCGCCAACTCCTCCAGCACCGGTTCCCAGGTGGCGACGGTCTCATCGTGGTTGAACTGCGGGATGACACCGACCCGGTATGGCTCATCCCCAACGCACAAGCCAACCAGCGGAACCATCAGCACCGCGGCCAGAACCATCCGTCTCGTCACACCCGACATTCAACCCATCCATCCGTCACCTGAAACCGACGCCCGCCCGTCCGTCACCCGGGAAAATGCAGGCTCCATCGGAGGCCCCCGTCCGCATGCGGATACCTACACCATAGCCGCCGCGGAACGCCTCCGATAGCGCCTTCTGCGCGCCGTCTACTCCGCCGTATGGCTGCGGTAGTTCCAACGGAGGGGTTCGGCACCGGCGTAGCCGAGCTCCGCCCGGTATGCGGCCCCCCCGATGAGCACGCCCGGGATGGTCAGGTTGAGCTGGCTGTCGGCGCTGGCGCAGACCGCCGACGACGGCGTGCAACTGGAGGCGGAAACAGCGCTCAGCTGCCACTGCAGCGACGGCGAGGTGGAAGCGCTGAGGGTCGCCTGGTACTGGTTGTCGCCGTACTGCAGGCAGGGGATGGTCAGGTTCAGCGACCCGTCGAGGGTCGGCGCGGCGCAGGCGGAGGTGGTCGCCTCGACGCCGCTGGAGAAGCGGGCGTCGCTCACGTACTGGCGGATGAAGTCGGCCAGCGCGGAGACCCGCGCATAGACCCCCGGGGTGGCGGGGTCGCCACAGGAGGCGCCGAAGCTGCTGATCCCCACCTGGACGTAGTCACCCTGATGGACGATCACCATCGGCCCGCCGCTGTCCCCCTGACAGGTGTCGGAGGTGTCGGTGGCGTTGAGGCCGTTGGCGCAGACCATGTTGCCGGTGATGCCGCCCCCATAGGCGGTGGAGCAGCTGTCGCTGTCGACGATCTGCTGGCTCGCCTGGAGCAGGGTATCGGAACCCTCTCCGCCGTCGCTGGTCAGTCCCCAGCCCATGACGATGGCGGCGGTGCCGGCACTCAGCGCCGGCTGGCCGTCGCCGTGCAGGGTCACCGGGATCACCCCGTCCACCGCGGCGCTCAGCTCCACCAGGGCGATGTCGTAGTCGTTGGTGGCGTGGTCGTACTGGGGATGGACCACCACCCGGCTGGCGCTGCGCTGAATCGCGTCCGCGGCCACGGTCGCGATGTCGTCGCTCTTCAGCAGCGCCGTGGTGGTGGCGGCGAGCGCGGTATCCACGGCGGTGTTGTCGGCATTGAGGAAGCAGTGGGCGGCGGTGAGCACCCAGGTGGAGGAGATCAGGCTGCCGCCGCAGCCGAAGGAGCCCACCCCCTCGGCGCCGCCGATGGTCAGCGAGACCATCCACGGATAGGTGGTGGTGGAGGCGGGCTGGCCATTGACGACGCGGCGGTCGGCATGGGCCGGCGCGGCGAGCAGCGAGGCGGAGAACAGCGCAGCAACGAGGATACGGACGCTTTTCATGGGGTGAGGACTCCTGAATAAGGGATGGACTGGAAACGATTCCCAGTGGCGGGCGATTATCTACGAAAAGCGGCTCCTCCGCCCACCCTATCGCCGGTGGGGTGAAAACCCGCCGATCGCCCCCTACAATCCCCCCGATGCGCCGCCCCTCGCCCACCCCCGACTCCTCGGTCTCCCTCCACCGCGACGGCCCGGAGTGGCTCGACCGAATCGCCGGCGCCGCCCGCGCCGAGCCGTGGCAGGTCACCCTGCTGAAACTCGCCTGGACCGCCGGCCCCGCCACCTTCCTCGCCGCCTCCCTCGGCTACTACCTGGGCTACGGCCGGTTCGCCCCCTTCGAGAACCTCCAGTTCTTCTTCTACTACACCGTGGTCTCCGGGGTGGTCGGCCTGGCCGCCGGCATCTTCACCCGCGCCACCTACGGCGAGCGACGCAAGGCGGCCGAGGAGGCGCTGCTGGAGGTGGTCGACCGTCTCCCCGACCTGATCGCCGCGGTGCGCGACCTCCACCTGGAGAGCCTGGAGCCGCAGGTGCGCCGGCTGGAGGCAGTGGGGCTGCTGCTCCAGCGGGTGGATCTGGACAGCGAGGCGCTGGCGCTCGCCGTGGAGGACCTGGGGGCGGGCCGCGCGCTGGCCGAACAGGCGGCGAAGATCGACATCTACCGCCAGGCCGGCCTCCACAGCCGGGTGCGGGAGCTGGCCGAGGAGGCGCGCGAGGCGGCCCAGCCGGTGATCGCCGCACTCGCCGAGTGGGCCCCCCAGGTGGCCGCCCTGCTGCGCCAGCGGCTCAACGGCCACGCCCCTTCCTTCAACGAAGGGGTCCCCCGCGACAGCAACTTCATCGAGCGCACCCTCTCCGCCATGGAGCAGGAGGAGGAGCGGCTGATGACCCTGCTCGACGCCGAAGAGATGCTGGTGCTCGCCTGCGAGCTGATCAACGGCCGGCACATCCCGATGCTGCTCTTCACCTACCGCGGCCGCTGGGAGCTGGCCCAAGCCACCGACCAGTTGGAGCGGCGGCGCAACCTCTACCGCATCGCCAACGCCACCGTGCTCAGCCGGCTGAAGGCGCTGGTGGCACTGCTCGGCGACAGCGACGAGGCGGAGGTCGAGGCGGCGGCCCGCGGCCTCGACGCCACCGCCCTGCTGCTGCGCGCCCAGGCGGGAATCGGCGAGCTCAACGCCACCGTCCGCCGGCTCGGCCTGCGCCTCTCCTTCAGCGGCGGCGACGAGCGGGCGCGGCTGCGCCGCTCGCTGGCCACCCTGCGCGACGCCCTCGAACTCTACGAGGCGATGCTGCGCGCCGCCAAGCAGGCCGGCCGGCGCCACGCGGTGTTCCTCCACACCATCGACAAGTGGGGACGCACCCTGGAGCCCCACACCTCCCGCGAGGTGGTGGCCCCCGCCCCGCGACGGCGCGGCCTCCAGGTGGTGGAGCGGCGGATCGGACTGGACGACGAGGCGCGCCTGGAGCTGGCCCGGGCGATCGTCGCCCTGTTCCGCGCCCGCGGCATCCGCAGCCGCGGAGACCGCATCGTCTACCGCCACGGCGATCACGACCGCCCCCTCACCCCCTCCATCGCCAAGGGTTTGGCGATGGAGGTGGCCTCCGCGCTGCAGCCGTTCGTCGACATCAGCCGGCCGGAGATCCAGCGCGCCATCGACGCCAGCAGCGCCAGCAACCTGCTCGGCCTGGAGACCACCCTGAGCGCGCGGACCAAGGCCGCCTGGGGCGCCGCCGCCGCGGCGGAGGTGGAGGACGACCTCGCCGCCGCCGCCGAGCGGCTCGCCGCCACCCTGGTCACCGTCTACCGGGTGGAGCTGAGCGAGGGGGCGATCGACTTCCTGCACCGCGCCTACGGCGCCCGCCCCGAACGCCTGCGCATGCTCACGACCGCGACCCCGACCGCCGCCCCGGTCAGCTCGCTGCAGACCCGCCCGCCGCTGACCCTGCCCGACGACCCGCGCTGGCACGCCGAGCTGGAGCGCTCGCGCCAGCTGCTGCGGCGCTACGAGGCGCTGCTCGAATAACCATGCACATGGACCCCGCCATGCCCGCCGCCGTCGCCACCCTGCTGGGACTGTTCCTGGTCGGGCTGATCCTGCGCCGGCTGCGCCAGCCCCACGTCGTCGGCTACCTGCTGGCCGGCGTGATCCTCGGACCCTTCGGCCTGGCGCTGATCGAGGACGCCGATCTGGTCGCCCGCATCGGCGCCCTCGGCGTGGTGCTGCTGCTCTTCTTCGTCGGCATGGAGGTGGTGCCCAAGCGCCTCATCGCCGGCTGGCGGATCGCCGTCGGCGGCACCCTGCTGCAAGTGGTGTTGAGCGTCGCCAGCGTGGCGCTGATCGGCAGCTGGCTCGACTGGAGCGCCGGGCGCATCGTACTGATCGGTTTCGTGATCAGCCTGAGCAGCACCGCGGTGGTGATCAAACTGCTGCAGGAGAGCGGCGAGGTGGAGAGCCGCGAGGGGCAGGACATCATCGGCATCCTGCTCGCCCAGGACCTGATCGTGATCCCGATGCTGATCGTCATCGCGCTGATGGGCGGCGGCGAGATCCACCCCGGCGAGGTGGCGATGCAGCTGATCGGCGGCGCCCTGTTCCTCGCCCTGCTCGGCTGGATCGTGCGCCGCGAGACGGTCCACCTGCCCTTCGCCCGATGGCTGCGCCTCGACCACGAGATCCAGATCTTCGCCGCGCTCGGCATCTGCTTCGGCTTCGCCCTGATCAGCGGACTGCTCGGCCTCTCCACCGCGCTCGGCGCCTTCGCCGCCGGCATGCTGGTGGCCGCCGCCCGCGAGACCCGCTGGGTGCACCACGCCCTCGACCCCTTCCGGGTACTGTTCCTGGCGCTCTTCTTCCTCTCGGTGGGGATGCTGGTGAACCTCCACTACCTCGCCGGCCACTGGTTCCAGGTGGGGCTGGTGGTGATCGCGGTGCTGCTCACCAACACCTTCATCAACGCCCTGCTGCTGCGGCTCCTGGGCTACACCTGGCGCCAGGGGCTGTATGCCGGCGCGGTGCTCTCGCAGATCGGCGAGTTCAGCTTCGTCCTCGCCGCGGTGGGCCACCAGAGCGGGCTGATCACCGACAACGGCTACCAGTTGGCACTGGCGGTGATCTCGCTGTCGCTGCTGGTCAGTCCGCTTTGGATCCGCATGGCCCGCGCGCTGACCCGCGAAGGGCGGCTCGACGCCAGCCCGGCGGAGTAAAGCGTTTTCGTTCGAGTCAATGAAAAAGATTCGCTGTCCACGGGGGCGACGGTCACCGTACAAACGGGGCTTTTCCGCACGAGGCCCGACCCCGATGAGAGCGCTTCCCCTGACCCTGCTGCTGGTCGCCGTCGCCGCCCAGGCGGCCGACTCCGACTCCCCCTACGCCGGCTGGTGCGCCCGCTCGGCCAGCGTCGAACAGGTCCCCGCCGCCGAACAGGAGGCGCACGTCGCCCGCTGCATCGAATCCCTCGAAGAGGCCGACCGTAATCCGGACAAGGGAAAGAAGAAGGACGAAGAGGGCTGAGCGCCCACCGCTGAATCGAACGCAGGTGCCGACCGACACGCCGCAGCGGCCGCAGACCGCCCTATAGGGCGCGCCGCGCGCGCCGACGCCCGTTCCGAGACCCACCGCCACCAAGGCCCGGGAGCGGTCTCGCCCGACGCCCCCACCCGCCTCACAACAGAAACAGCGTCGCCAGCCCGAGGAAGCTGAGAAACCCCACCACATCGGTCACCGTGGTCAACACCACCGCCGCCGACAGCGCCGGATCCACCCCCAGCCGCTTCAGCGTCAATGGCACCACCACCCCGGAGGCGGTCGCCGCCACCAGATTGAGCACCATCGCCGCGGCGATCACCAGGCCGATCCCCCGCTCGCCGAACCAGGCCCAGGCGACCAGCCCCACCACCACCGCCCAGGCCACCCCGTTGAGCAGCCCCACCGCCACCTCCTTGCGCGCCAGCCAGCCGACGTTGGAGCGGGCGATCCGCTCCAACGTCATGCCACGCAGGGTCAGCGCCAGGGTCTGGCTGCCGGCGATGCCGCCCATGCTCGCCACCACCGGCAGCAACACCGCCAGCGCGACGATCTGCTCCAGCGCATGCTCGAAGCGCCCGATCACCCACGAGGCGAGGAACACCGTCGCCAGGTTCACCCCCAGCCACACCGCGCGGCGCCGGGCACTCGGCACGATCGGCGCGAACAGGTCCTCCTCCTCGCTCAGGCCGGCCCCCTTCATGATCTGCTCGTCGGCCTCCTGGCGGATCAGGTCCACCACCTCGTCGACGGTGATCCGCCCGATCAGCATCCCGTCACCGTCGACCACCGCCACCGACACCAGGTCGCGCCGCTCGAACAACCGCGACACCTCGCGCCAGTCGAGATCGGCGGCCACCACGTCGGCCCCCGCCTGCATCGCCTCGGCCACCAGCGAATCGGCATCCCCGGTGACCACGTCGGCCATCGCCAGCCGCCCCAGGTAGCGCCCCGCCTCGTCGATCACCATCAGCCCGTCGGTGTGCGGCGGCAGTTCGCGGTGGCGGCGCAGCCAGCGCAGCACCACCGCCAGGGTGACGTCGCCACGCACACTGACCACGTCGCTCACCATCAACCGCCCGGCGCTCCCCTCCTCGAAGCTGAGCACCCGCTCGACCCGCGCCCGGTGATCCTCGTCGAGGGCCTGCAACAGCCGCTCGGTCTGCGCCTCCGGCAGGGTGTCGAGGACCAGCGCCAGGTCCCCCTCCGCCATCATCCCGGCGGCGGCCACCAGCTCCTCCTGCTCCATCTCGTCGAGGATCGCCGCGCGCGCCTCCTCGCCGAGGTGGGGCAGCACCTCGCCATCGCGCGCCTCGGGGATCTCCTCCCACACCGCCAGGCGCTCCTTCGGCGGCAGCGACTCCAGCAGGTCGGCCACCTCCGCCGGGTGCAGCTCCTCCACCCGCTCGGCGATCGCCTCCGCCTCGCCGCTCTTCAGGTCGGCCAGCACCTGGCCCAGCAGCTCGGGAATGTTCGGCGCCTCCACCGGCGCGGCGGGGGTCGGCTCCTCGGCGAGCGGGGTCGGTTCCTCGGCGGCCATGGCCGGCTCCTTCTGATGGGGATGGAGATAGGGAAGGGGTCCAAAAAATCGATTCAACCGCAGATTCGCGGATCGACGCAGATTCAGGAAGACGTCGATCTGCGAAATCTGCGGTTCATACAGATTTTCAAACCGGGACGGGCCCCGTACGGGGCAGGATAATTACTCGTCGCGTGGCGGCTGTCGAGTCCGGTGCTCCTGTCCTCGCCGGGAAGTTTGATTATAGTGTGCGTAACGGTCCGATCCGGGCCTCCAGCGAGGAAAGGCCCCTTGACATGAGCGACCATCCGCTACGCCTGCTCCAGGTGACCACCGGGGTCTACTGGCTGGAGAGCCCCCATCTGCGGATCCTTTGCGGCTGCCCGGCGGAGGTGGTGAAACACCTCGGCAAGCGCGGCCTGATCCTCCCCGAGCGACGCGGCGAGACCCTCACCGAGACCGGCCCCAACGCCATCCTGCTCTCCGACCTGGCGATCCAGAACGGCGTGCTCGGCAACCTCGCCGAATTCCCGGTGCTGCAGATGCTCTACCGCCAGGGAATGATGATCCCCGGCCACCCCAACAACCGCGGCCACAAGCCGCTGCTGATCGGCTCCCGCGAACAGGTCGGACGCCAGCTCGCCTACATCCACCGCGGCAACTACGGGCTGCTCGACGAGGAGGAGATCCGCGCCGCCGGCATCCCGCCGGAGGACGCCCGCGAGATGATGCGCGTCAAACTCGCCTTCGCCTTCGGCCGGATCCGCGAACCCGCCGAATTCCTCGACACCGTGGTGGTCGAGGACGGCGCCCCCGCCGACCTCGGCGAGGGGCTGAGCGTCGAACGCACCGGCCGCAACCGCTTCCGCTTCCGCCTCGGCGGCGAACAGGCCGAAGTGGACCTCACCCTCCCCCCCGGGGTCGGCTACGAGCTCCCCTACCCGCTCCAGCATCACCAGGTGGAGCGCGCCTACTTCTCGGTGGTCCATACCGGCGAAGGGGACGGCTGGGACATGCACCGCCCGAGCATGTCCAGCGTGCTCTACTTCCAGGGCCACTGCTATCTGGTCGACGCCCCGCCCAACATCGACCAGATCCTGCTCCATCTCGGCATCGACCTGAGCGAAGTGGAGGGACTCTTCCACACCCACGCCCACGACGACCACTTCGCGGGACTGGCCGCCCTGATGCGCGCCGGCCACCGCCTCAAATACTTCGCCACCCCGCTGGTGCGCGCCTCGGTGAGCCGCAAGCTGGCCGCGTTGACCGGCTTCGACGAGGGACTGTTCGAACGGTTCTTCGAGGTGCGCGACCTCGCCTTCGACGAGTGGAACGACTGCGACGGCCTGGAGGTGATGCCGCTCTACGGCCCCCACCCGGTGGAGGACAACCTGTTCCTGTTCCACGCCATGGGCCCCGACGGCTACCGCAGCTACGCCCACTGGGCGGACCTCACCGCCGAACCGGTCCTCGAACGCATGGGCGATCCGGCGCGCACCGCCGAACCGCTCTCCCGCGCCTTCATCGAACGCATCCTCGCCGACTACCAGCGCCACGCCGACCTGAAGAAGCTCGACATCGGCGGCGGCCTGATCCACGGCCGCGCCGAGGACTTCTACGACGACCCGTCGCAACGGCTGGTGCTCGCCCACCTCGGCCGCCCGCTCACCGACGGCGAGCGGGAGATCGGCTCCAGCGCCACCTTCGGCACCGAAGAGGCACTGATCACCAGCCAGCAGGACTACCGCCGCCGCCACGCCTTCCACCATCTGCGTTCCCTGCTGCCGGAGGTCCCCGACCACCACCTGCACACCCTGCTCAACGCCCCGCTGGCCGAGGTCAACGCCGGCGCCATCCTGCTGCGCCGCGGTCGCCAGCCGCAGCACGCCGAGATGATCATCTCCGGCACCGTCGAATACCTGCGCGCCGACGACGGGATCCGCCACGAACTCTCCACCGGCGCGCTGATCGGCGAGTACGCGCTGATCCACGACGCCCCCTCGGTGGCCACCCTGCGCGCCCTCTCCCCGGTAGTGGTGCTGCGCATGCCGCTGGCGCTGTTCCGCTTCGTGGTGGAGAAGGAGGGGCTGGTGGAGACGCTATGCCACCGGGTCGAACGGGTCGCCGCACTGCGCCGCAACCGTCTGGTGGGCGAACGCACCGCCTTCGCCCAGCTGAACCGCATCGCCGCCCAGGCCACCGCGCTGGAGATGAATCCCGGCGACACCGCCGGCCCCGCCCCACGTCGCGCCATCTACCTGGTGGAAGAGGGCGAACTGCACCTGGAGCGGCCCGACGGCAGCGAAGTGGAGGCCCTCACCGCCGGCGACTGGTTCGGCGAAGAGAGCCTCTTTCCCAACCGCGTCCCCACCCTCCACGCCCGCGCCGTCACCCCCGCCCGCCTGCTCCAGGTCACCGACTACCCCCTCGACGAGATCCCGGTGGTGCTGTGGAAGATGCTCGAAAGCCTCTCCCGAAGACTGCCGAAGGAGTAGGTCGGCGCTACCGCGCCGACGCGAACGGAAGCAGCAGCCCCCACGCCACCACAAACCACGCCGAACAAGTTGGACGTAGGGCGGATTAGCGCAGCGTAATCCGCCGGATCGAAGCCGATTCCGGCGAAGGTGCCTTCGCTCCTGGCGGATTACGCTGCGCTAATCCGCCCTACGGCACTTGGAAAGGGCGCTGAAAAACCGAAACGCCGTGCCTCCGTTCCCGTCGGCGCGGCAGCGCCGACCGACCCGCCACCTCTGCTATCCTCCCTCGGTTGCACTCACCCACCGGGAGCCCCACCCCATGCGCTACCTCACCCTCCCCCACACCGACCTCAACGTCTCCGCCGTCTGCCTCGGCACCATGACCTTCGGCACCCAGAACGACCGGGCCGAGGCCCACGCCCAGCTCGACCACGCCGTGGAGCGCGGCATCAATTTCATCGATACCGCCGAGATGTACTCGGTCCCGCCGCGCGCCGAGAGCTACGGCCGCACCGAGACCATCATCGGCCACTGGCTGAAAGATCGTCCCCGCGACTCGGTGATCCTCGCCACCAAGGCCGCCGGCCCCGGCCGCGGCATGCCGTGGATCCGCGGCGGTAACCTCGACTTCGACCGCACCAACCTGCGCGCCGCCATCGAAGACTCCCTGAAACGGTTGCAGACCGACTACGTCGACCTCTACCAACTCCACTGGCCGGCGCGCAACGTACCGATGTTCGGCGGCTACCTCTTCGACCCGGCCAAGGAGCGCGACGCCACGCCACTGCGCGAGACCTTCGAGGCGCTTTCCGAGCTGGTGCAGGAGGGCAAGATCCGCTACGTCGGCCTCTCCAACGAGTGGCCCTGGGGGGTGATGCAGGCGCTGCGCCTGGCCGAGGAACACGGCCTGCCGCGGGTGGCGACGGTGCAGAACGCCTACAGCCTGCTCAACCGCACCTACGAGACCGCCCTGCTGGAGGTGGGCTACCGCGAACAGGTCTCGCTGCTCGCCTACTCCCCCCTCGCCTTCGGCCTGCTCTCCGCGAAATACCTGCGCGATCCCGAAGCGAAGGGCCGGGTGACCCTGTTCAAGGGTTTCGCCCAGCGCTACGAAAAGCCGTCGGTGCAACCGGCGGTGGCCGCCTACGCCGAACTGGCCGCCGCCCACGGTCTCACCCCGACCCAACTGGCGCTGGCCTTCGTCTACTCCCGCTGGTTCGTCGCCTCCACCATCCTCGGCGCCACCACCATGGAGCAGTTGTGCGAAGACATCGATGCGTACGAGGTGGCATGGACATCGGAGCTGGAGGCGGATGTCCAGGCACTCCATCTGCGCTATTTCAATCCGGCACCGTAACGACTCGCCCCTCTGAAACGAAGCCGCCGTCCGCTCGGATACATACCGCAAGCCCCAACGATCTCCTGCAGCGCTGCAGGAGATCGCCCGCATGCCAGAGGCAGGCCTAGT